>DASSWH010000121.1:0-4907 GCA_035705175.1 Pseudidiomarina sp. | reverse complement strand
GCAAACCCTACGGCGGAACCTTTTTGGCGAGTTTGCCAGCGATGCGGCGAACTCGAGATTTGCAAGAAGCATTAGAGTTTTTAGCGGAGTTGGAGGCGGCAAAGTCCCATGAGTAGTGTTGTATTGGCATTGGATACCTGTACCGAGCTTTGTTCGGTTGCGCTGCAGGCGGGAGATCGGTTAGTCACTCGAGAAACTTTAGCACCGCGCGAGCACTCGCAAAAAGTTCTGGGCTTTATTGATGACGTTCTTGCGGAAATGGGCATCGCATTCGATACCATCGAGCGCTTAGTGGTTGGTCATGGGCCAGGAAGTTTTACCGGTGTCCGGATTGGCGTTTCCATCGGGCAAGGCTTGGCTTTTAGTCACACTTTGCCGGTTACACCCATCTGTACTTTAGAGGCTCTTGCGGAACAAGCATGGCGCCGCTATCAGGCAACCGATGTCATTGCGGCAATTGATGCCCGAATGAACGAGGTCTATATCGCTCGTTATCAACGTCGCGATGATACGTGGATTGAAATACAATCACCGCAAATGGCGGCGTTAGAGCAGTTGAATGAAGAGCGGTGGTTAACTGACGGTCAAATAGTGGGCGTTGGTACGGGCTGGCAGGCCTATGGGCCGCAGCTTGATGCAGAACAACGCGTGTCGATATTGCCTGATGTCTGGCTACCTGAAGCTCGGGATATGTTGAGCTTGGCATTGTACCCGCAAGCAAAATCGGTTCAAGCCGCTGAACTTGAGCCTCTGTATGTGCGTAATGAAGTAACCTGGAAAAAGTTGCCTGGTCGGTAGTGGTTATAGGTTAAGACGGCGTAAATGCACTGGAACTTTTAGTCAGTCAGGCTTATCAAAGTAGAGGTAGCTTGCCTATTCAAGTCAGGTTGTGACGCAGCCTAAGGAGTTCGGTATGAAAATTTGGTTAGTTAGTATCGCAGCACTGCTCTTAACAGCATGCTCTGCGGTTCCAGATGAACTGGCGGTCACTAATGAGCAAAATCTTGTCAATTACGAGACCGCGTTAACCAGCCCAGAACAAGTGCAGGGCCAGCAAGCACGTTGGGGTGGTACTATTGCTGAGGTTCGTAATAGTGATGATGGAACCATTATCGAGGTGGTCAACTTTGATTTACAGAGTTGGGGCAGACCCGTTGCCAGTGACGAGAGCCAAGGTCGCTTTCGCGCGATTTTGCCTGAATTTGTCGACCCAGTCGTATACGAGGAAGGGCGGTTAGTGTCGTTTGTTGGTACCGTCGGTGAGCCGGTTGAAGGAAAAATTGATGAATTCCGCTACCTGTTCCCGACACTAAATGTAACCGCAAAGTATCTTTGGAAGGACGAACCGCGAACTTCCAATGTACAAATTGATTACGGTTCGTTATGGTATCGCCACCATTATTTCGCGCCACCGTACCGTATCTATTACCCGGTACCTGTGCGTACAACCCCAACCGGGGATTCAGGTCAATCAGGAAATGATCAATAACGAATTCGCATCATCTTTATTCCCACAGGCTCGGCTTCATGCCGAGCCTGTTTCGTTTCAGCTTGACTGGGGCACACTGCGTGGTCTGCGCTGGGGTGCTGGCGATAAGCCAGTGATTCTTGCTGGGCATGGCTGGCTGGACAATGCGCATAGCTTTTTACCCTGCGCTGACGTGTTTCTGCAATCACCGCTCGCCCAAACACATCAACTCATCGCCATAGATTGGGCGGGACATGGTCTGTCTGATCACCGTCCGGTCGGCAACTATTATGCGTTTATTGACTACGTCTATGATTGTTGGCAACTCATCGAACAAGAAAACTGGCAGTCGGTGGTGTTGCTGGCGCACTCTATGGGCGCCTTCATTGCCAACATGTTGGCCGGAATTGATCCGGCTAAAGTCAAAGCGATGCTCGCGATTGAGGCTTTCGGTCTATTAGCAACACCGACTGGTGAAACGACTGCCAATTTGCGCAGCGGTTTTCAAAGTCGTTGGGCGATGCAGAAAAAACGTCGAAATCATTATCCTTCGTTTGCTGCAGGTGTAGCCGCACGCGCCCAAGCCGGTGACTTCTCTCTCGATTACGCGCATTTGTTGGTGGAGCGAGGTATCGAGCAGGTGGGACCGGAAGACTTTTGTTTTCGTGCTGATGGTCGGCTGCGGATGGCGTCGCCGGTGCGACTAACGGCAGAACAGATCAGTGATGTGCTGCGCCATATCAAGTGCCCATTTACCCTGATGTATGGGACTGAAGGGCATGAGCGGGTGCATGAAGCATTGCAGTTGTGGCGACCAGCAGTGCCGCAGTTGCAGGTGCATGCGTTGAATGGAGGTCACCATGTGCATATGGAGCAACCGAACGCGGTCATTGCCCAATTGCTGACGATTATCGACGGTCTCAATGACTAGGCAACACTGGTCGGATATGCCATTATTGCGACCAGATACAGATTCTCAGACGCAGGAGCATGACACGCGTGGACAAGATTTGGTTAAAACGTTACCCAGCGGGCGTTCCCGACACTATTGATCCGGAACATTTCAATTCATTGGTCGATATCTTTGAGCAAAGCATCGAAGCGTATGGCGACAAGGTTGCTTACGTCAATATGGACCATGAACTGACTTTTAATGACCTAGACAAATACTCCAAGCAGTTCGCTGCCTACATACAGGCGCAGGGCCTGAAGAAGGGCGATGCAGTGGCTATTATGATGCCGAACTTGTTGCAATACCCAATTGCATTGTTTGGTGCGCTGCGTGCTGGCATGGTCGTGGTCAACGTTAACCCTCTTTACACCCCACGAGAACTAAAGCATCAACTGAGTGATGCCAATGCTAAAGCGTTGGTGATTCTCGAAAACTTTGCGGCGACGTTTGAGAAAGTGAAAGCCGATGTAAAAGTGGAGCATGTTCTGTTGACCCGCATTGGTGACATGTTACCAACCCCTAAACGCTGGATTGTGAATTTTGTTGTGAAGTTCGTGAAGCGCATGGTGCCCAGTTACAATCTGACGGGTACCACTGACTTTTTAACCGTACTAGCAAAAGGACAAAAAGCATCCTACGAGCGACCGGTAATGAGCGGTGATGATCTGGCATTTTTGCAGTACACCGGTGGTACGACGGGCTTAGCCAAAGGGGCGATGTTGTCGCACCGCAATATGGTTGCGAATCTTGAGCAAGTATCTGCTGTGGTGGCGCCGCTTGTTGTCGACGGTGAAGAAACCATTATTACCGCGCTGCCGCTTTATCATATCTTCGCATTAACCGCGAATTGCCTGACGTTCATGAAGCACGGTGGACGCAATATTTTAATCACCAACCCACGTGATATGGCCGCATTTGTTAAAGAGCTGGGTAAATATCCATTCTCAATGATTTCTGGCGTGAATACGCTGTTTAATGGGCTTTTGCACACCGATGGTTTTAAAGACTTAGATTTCTCATCGTTAAAAATCGCGTTAGGCGGTGGTATGGCGGTGCAACGTTCGGTTGCTGAACATTGGGAACGCGTTACCAAGTCACGTTTATTGGAAGGCTATGGCCTAACCGAGTGTTCGCCGGTGGTGACGACCAACCCGACAGATATTGAGCACTACAACGGCACCATCGGTATTCCGTTGCCATCGACGGACGTTCGTGTGGTTGATGTGGATACTGGCGAGGAGGTTGCGCAAGGTGAGTCGGGTGAAATTCAGGTCCGTGGACCTCAAGTCATGGTGGGCTACCTAAATCGGCCTGATGAGACTGAAAAAGTTATGAAAGACGGTTGGTTCTGCACCGGCGATATTGGTGTGATGGACGAGGACGGCTTCTTCAAGATTGTCGATCGTAAGAAAGACATGATTTTAGTGTCGGGCTTTAATGTCTATCCAAACGAAATTGAAGATGTCATTGCGGGTCATCCGAAGGTGCTGGAAGTGGCCGCAGTGGGCGTGCCGCATGATTCTTCGGGTGAGGCGGTGAAAGTATTTGTTGTTCGCAAAGACAAATCGTTGAGCGAGCGCGAACTGATGGATTATGCCCGTGAGAATTTAACGGGTTATAAAGTACCGAAATTCGTTGAATTCCGCCAAGAACTGCCGAAAACCAACGTCGGTAAAATTTTACGTCGTGAGCTTCGTGACGAAGAAGAGAAGAAGTCGAAAGCGTAGATGCCGACATACCAATTGGTTACAGAAACCGCCGAGCTGGTTGAATTTTGCAAACATGCTCGGCAATTTTCTTCGATTGTCCTCGATACCGAATTTGTGCGAGTTCGGACGTACTACGCCCGCCTGGGACTGATTCAGGTGCGCGCTGGTGAACAAACCGTCTTGATTGATCCGGTTGGAGCGATTGATTTAAGTTCGCTCTGGGAATTGCTGCGTGCCGAAGATTTAGAAGTGGTGATCCACGCCGGCGGTGAAGACTTTGAAATTCTCGCTCAGGCGATGGGACAACCGTTACGCAACGTGTTTGATACGCAAATTGCGGCAGCCTTTGCTGGGCTTGGTGATGCTCTCGGCTATGCCGCGTTGGTCGAGCAATTGACTGGTGTGGTGCTGGACAAGTCACAATCACGTACCGATTGGTTGCAGCGGCCGCTAGCGCCAGAGCAACTGGATTACGCTGCAGCGGATGTAGATTATTTGCAACAGGTCTATCCCGCGTTACTCAGTCGATTGAGTGAGAATCCTCTGAAACTGGATTTAACGGTCGCCGAGAGTGCCTTTCAAGTAGAAAAGCGCACGCAACAATGGCCCGCCGATCTACTCTATTTGCAGTTTGGCAATGCTTGGCAATGTACACCGAAACAATTAGCCGTGCTGCGCGAAGTCTTGCAATGGCGCTTAGAGCGCGCTCGTGAGGCCGATATTCCGCTGAGCTTTGTCGCGAAAGATCACACAGTACTGGAGCTGGCGCGTCAGCATC
>DASSWH010000120.1:0-2085 GCA_035705175.1 Pseudidiomarina sp. | reverse complement strand
CTACGAACCGGCAGCAGGTATTCGTCAGTTTCTCGCTGGTACGCCACCAGTAACGGCAATGGTTGCTATCGAAGGCGCATTGACTGCCTTTGATCAGGTCAACTTAAAAGATGTGCGTGATAAATCATTGCGACTCGCTCGTTTGTTTCATGACCTACTGCACGACGCCGGACTCACCCAAATGCTGCAATGCATCGCTCCGGAACAAGAGGCACAACGCGGTAGTCAGTTAGCCTATGCTTTTGATCACGCCTATGGCCTTTGTCAGGCACTGATCGAACGCGGTGTTATCGCTGATTTTCGTGCTCCCAATTACATCCGTTTTGGGTTTACCCCGCTCTATACCAGCTACCATGAAATTTGGTTGGCGGTGCAAATTATCCGCGATGTCATCGCGACCGAAGACCACTTGGATTCGCGTTGGCAACAACGTAACGCGGTCACCTAATCTGTCCTGCACTAAACGCCAAATGTTAATGTTCTGTAGATGGCATTAGCATTTGGTTGCAATTTCGAACAAATCCTCGATTGACCTCGTACACAGCAACGTAGATAGTAGGCGCCATATTTGTACAGGAGCTTTTCATGCGTTTATCCATTTCCGCAATGCTCATAGCAGCTGCATTGAGTGCCACCCCAGTGTTTGAGACTCACGCATCCAGCACCAATCATATTGAAGTGTGTCCAAGCGGCGATTGCCAGAGTGAAATGCGCCGACTCGCGAAACTCGCACGCAATGGCAGTGGTGACGCTGCAGCGGTTGTTGCCATGGCCTATGCCAGCGGCGATGGAGTCGAGAAAGATCTTGAACAAGCTTACGAATTTGCGCGCCATGGCGTTCGCTATCGCAGTGCCTTAGCGATGTATCTTTTATCCGACTGGTATCGCACCGGTACTGTGGTCGAACAGGATATGCGAGAAGCCAATGACCTGTTAGACGAAGCGGTAGCGCTCGACTACGCGCCCGCTCAATACAAGAAAGCTGTACTCTTACTGGAATCTGGTAATGATGTAGCAATCAATGAAGCGCTAACACTCATTGAAGCAGCGGCGGAGCAAAACCTTGTGAACGCGATGTTTGCTTTGGCTCGCCTGAAGCACACAGGCACCGTGGTTGAACAAGACTTGGTGGGCGCGGGCGACCTATACAGCCGGCTTACTATCGCTGGATTCAGCCCAGCCAAACAATATCTGCGCGACGTCTCCCGTGAAATTGACTCGGAATCCATCGAAGTGGATGAACGTCTGCGTGCGCGCATGAGTGCCGCTGAAAATGTTGAGCGCATTCAAGTCACTGCTGATGCCAGTTTGTACCAGACTCAGATTCAAGGTTTGGTCGAGAGACTGGAAACCTCCGGTATGTACGACAGCCGCTCCATTGGCTCGCGCATCCGCGGCAAAAGCTGTGAAAATT
This sequence comes from Pseudidiomarina sp., assembly GCA_035705175.1. Lineage (GTDB taxonomy): Bacteria > Pseudomonadota > Gammaproteobacteria > Enterobacterales > Alteromonadaceae > Pseudidiomarina. Next base: position 671 of record DASSWH010000120.1, on the reverse strand, counting down.
CCGGTAGTCCTTGTGCAGTGACGCGACCTGACGGTCGGGCAAGCTCTCTGAATGAATTATTAAGTGGTGGAAATTAAGCAGATAGCGCTCTGCCTTAAACAAAAAAACCGCACGTCAGTGCGGTTTTTTTTAGGGTCAATGACAGCTTTATTAACCAAAGATCAGGAAATAAGCCACGGCGCCAATCAATACCGGTGACAACACACCCGCAACAAAGCGGAAAATGTAGGTGCACCACACGGGCATCTCTCTTAGTAGGACCGTCTTGATTTCAGGCCAGACGCGCCAGCCCACAAAGACTGCTGCCAGCATACCGCCAATCGGCATCAACACATTGGAGGCGATAAAATCCATGAGATCGAACGGTGTCTTACCGAATATCATCAAATCATCAGCTAAGGTACCAAACGATAACGCTGCGGGAACGCTTAAGATCACATAGTTACTGATGGCAACAATGAGCGTCGCCTTTTTACGCGGCATATCATATTCATCAATCAAGAACGCAACAGCCGGCTCCAGAATCGAAATCGCTGACGTAATAGCTGCAAATAACAGCAAGCAGAAGAACAAAATAGCCAGATACTGACCACCGGTCATTTGCGCGAACAAGGCTGGCATCGTGATAAATGTCAGGCCTGGACCCGCTGCTGGATCGACACCAAACGCGA
>DASSWH010000119.1:0-2835 GCA_035705175.1 Pseudidiomarina sp. | reverse complement strand
AAAGCCGCATACGATGCTGCAAGTTGAGCGTTCACTGATTGGCAACGTGTGACAATGTGAGACTATCACAACGGCCACACAACAAGCAGCAGCGGCATGGCCACTATGACAATCAGTACTTGCAGCGGCAAACCAAGTTTCCAGTAGTCACCGAATCGGAATCCGCCAGGGCCGAGTATCAACGTATTGTTTTGATGGCCAATCGGCGTTAGAAATGCACAGGATGCGCCAATGGCAACGGCCATCAGGAATGAGTCTGGGTTTACGTTTAATACTGATGAAATGCTAATCGCAATCGGACACATTACCGCTGCGGTGGCCGCATTGTTCATCAAGTCAGACAAGAACATGGTCACCAACAAGATAGCCAGCAAACCAATAATGGCGTTGCCTTGCGCAACACTATCGACCAGGAATGTCGCAATGAGCGCAGCGGTTCCGGTTGATTCCATAGCTCCAGCAACTGGAATTAATGCCCCTAACAGCACAATTACCGGCCAGTCGACCGCCTCATAGACTTTGCGCAGCGACACCGTTCCCACTGCCATCGAGGCTAAGACGCCGAGTGCAAAAGATACCGCGGCTGGTAGCCACCCCAATGCAGCAATAGCAATGGCACCGAGCATGATTAAACTAGCCTGCCAAATCTTGGTTTTGCTTGGTATCCGAAGTTCGCGTTGTGCCAGTGGCACACAACCATTGTCCGCGGCAAACTCGGCAATAGCCTCGGGTGGGCCCTGCATGAGTAACAAGTCTCCGGATTGGAATGTGTTTGCACGCAGCCGTTTCATGGAGCGTTTACCTGCGCGGGAAAACGCAAGTAGGTTAATTCCATAACGGGTGCGCAGTAGGATGTCTTTTGCTGAGTGTCCTACCAGTCGGGAGCTCGGTTGTACGACTAACTCTAACAGCATAATGTCGCTTTGCTTGCTCTCTTCTTGGTCGTCGCTCTTTTCGCTTTTTGATTCAGATTCTTCGTCTTCAACTGATTCCTCGAGTTTGAGCCCGAGTATGGAGAGCACATCTTTGAGCGCGTCAGCTTCTGCTTCGAGCATCAAAATATCGCCCGCATGAACGCGGCGACCGGGGTTGGCGGCAATGATTTTTACTTCGCGTTGCACAATACCGATGATCTGCGCATCTACGTCCTTTAGTTCTAGCTCGATTTCATGTAATGACAAGCCGTCAGACTTGCTGCCTTCTTCGACTCGAACTTCGGTGATGTATGCTCCAGATTCAAACCCCTCGACGCCGGACTGTTTTCGCGCCGGCACCAATCGCCAGCCTATAATTGCTATGAATAAGACGCCAACAGCCGCGACTGCAAGCCCAATCGGTGTAAAGTCAAACATACCGAAGCTACCCAAACCAGCCTCGGCTCGAAAGCCAGAAACAATGATGTTCGGTGGTGTACCCACCAGCGTTGTCATGCCGCCTAAAATCGTACCAAAGGCGAGCGGCATGAGCACTTGGCCTGCAGTCAGCTCAAGCCGTTGTGATACATGCACAGCAACCGGCATTAGTAACGCCATAGCGCCCACATTATTCATAAAGCCCGATAACAGTGCACCTAAGCCAACTAGTGCGCTGATACTTACAATCGTTCCGGCATTGGCGGGCAAGGCGACTCGTGTTAAGGCATCGACCGCGCCTGAATTTTGCAAACCTTGACTCAGAATTAACACACAAGCGACGGTAATTACGGCGGGGTGGCCAAAGCCGCTAAACGCTGCGGAACCATCGACCAAACCGACAATAACACAGGCTAACAGGGCTGCCAGCGCAACCATGTCATGCCGCCAGCGGCCGAGTAAAAACATGACTACGGTTGCCAGAAGAATGGCGAGAATAAGCCACTGGTCTAAAGTCATAAGTCAGTGACTGCCTCTGCTTCAAGTGGATATGCGCCGTCTGGTCCATGCGTTTCTTTGCCGTGCAGCGGCGGGTTGAATACACACGCCAATTGTAATTCTGATTTGGCCTTTAGAATGTGATCATCATTATTGTTTAGCATATACACGGTGCCAGGTTTGATCGGGTGTTCCATGCCCGTTGCCAAATCGAGAATGGAACCTTCACCACTAATACAGTAAACGGTTTCTAAGTGGTTCTTATAATGAATGGGAGTTTCGGTGTTGGCATAAATAGTGGTGATGTGAAAGGAGTAGCCCATATTGTCGTCTTTGAGCGACATTCTGACACTATTCCACGTTTTACCGTCTACCTTGCGATCTGAGTTCCGGCAATCCTCAAGGGTTCGGACAATCATATAGTTTGCTCCTTACACTGCCCGTAGGCGCACATTTGACTACATAAAACTAACGCGCTTTCGCTTCAGTGTATACAACCAAACCTTAACCTCATGTGAGAGTTCGAGCATTAAACCTTCTCGAGACGATCAAAAGAGAACAAGGCAGCAAGCTCATGTTGCTCACCCTCAATATGCTCGCGGAGTAGCTTGGCGCCAATCATGCTGTAGGAGATTCCGTTGCCGCCGTAAGCCATGGCAAATAAGACCCGTGGCCCATATTGTTGGTGGGGACCAAAAAAGGGCAGGCCATCGGTAGTTTCCGCAAAAGTACCTGCCCAACAAAATGTTGGCTTGATCTTGAACCCCGGAAATAGTTCAGCAATCCGACCAACCATTTTATTGCACTTTTGCTCGACTAGCGCGTCGCGGCGAGCCGGTATATCGATATCGTCGTCTTCTCCACCAATTAACAAACGACCTTCACCGGTACAGCGAAAATACAAATAAGGTCGTGCTGATTCCCACATCATAGTGTTCGCCAGTTCTCCAAGAATTTCTGGATCCATGGGGTCCGTAATAAAGGC
>DASSWH010000118.1:0-4812 GCA_035705175.1 Pseudidiomarina sp. | reverse complement strand
GCTTCACCGCTGTATCCATTAAATCACGAATAATGGATTCAACCTCTTTACCGACATAGCCCACTTCGGTGAACTTGGTCGCTTCAATTTTGATGAAAGGAGCGTTCGCCAGCTTTGCCAAACGACGTGCAATCTCGGTTTTACCGACACCGGTTGGACCGATCATCAGAATATTCTTCGGTGTGACTTCATGGCGCAGCTCTTCGTCCAACTGCATACGCCGCCAACGATTGCGTAACGCAACGGCGACGGCCTTTTTGGCATTATCTTGTCCAATAATATGACGATTTAACTCATCAACTATTTCACGTGGGGTCATGTCAGACATTTACTACCGACTCCTGTTCTTCAATCGTTTGATTGCTATTGGTGAACACACAAATATCACCTGCAATCGTTAAAGCTTTTTGCACGATGTCACGCGCACTTAAGTCGGTATTTTCGAGCAGCGCCGTTGCCGCTGCTTGTGCGAAAGGACCGCCTGAACCTATGGCAATTAAATCATGCTCGGGCTGCACCACATCTCCATTACCTGTGATAATGAGAGATGTATGTTTATCGGCCACTGCGAGCAATGCTTCCAAACGCCGCAACATGCGATCAGTACGCCAATCTTTGGCGAGCTCAACAGCAGCGCGCATCAAGTTCCCTTGATGTTTTTCAAGCTTGGTCTCGAAGCGTTCAAATAAGGTAAAGGCATCGGCTGTACCACCGGCAAAACCGGCCAGCACTTGATCGTTATATAAGCGACGCACTTTACGGGCGTTGCCTTTCATGACGGTATTACCGAGAGAAACTTGGCCATCGCCACCAATGACAACCTTGTCACCGCGGCGGACTGATACGATTGTAGTCACAAATACTTCCTCATGTTGCTATGCAGCAGTTATGAGGGCGTATTTGTGATTTTCAAGCGACGACGAGAGGAACTAGAGGTTCCAGTTCCAAATTTGGCAATTAAAAACCTGCACGCGCTGAAGTTTGTGTCGATCACGCTCAGCATCGCGTTTCGTTTCATATGGACCCAAGATCACGCGGAACCAGCGTCCATTGCTGCCGTTGCTCTCGCGTACTTGTGACTCTAATCCGGCCATCGCAATGCGCGCCTTCAATGTATTAGCATCTTCCAATTGTCGGAAAGAACCACATTGCATGAGCTGAGGGGGACCAATCTCGCGTTCCGGTACATCGACTTGAACTTCGTGATTTTCGAGCTCTTCGATGTATTGCCAGCGCTCTTCCGGCTTATCCGGCAACGTAGGCTCCGGTTGCGCTTGCGACTGTTCGGCGGGTACCGGTGTAGCTTGCTCGGTGGTCGCTGTAGGCTGTTCAGACTTACCTGAAATGGTAGCCAAGAACCACACAAAGCCCGCCACAACAACGCAGGCAATAATCACCATTCCCCAAGGAACAGGTTTACCGCCTTTCTTACCCGCAGATTTACGTCCTTTGGGTGCAGATTTTTTGCCTTTCTTTTGTGGCGGACGCCCGCGGTTTGCGTAATCCATTCCTACAGCAACTCCATTACATCTTCTCGAGAGTTTGAATACCAAGTAACGCCAAACCTTGGCGCAACGTCTTCGCAGTTAATGCGGCTAATTTCAGGCGACTCGCACGCACCGCAGCATCGTCATGATTCAATATCGGACAAGCCTCATAGAAGCTTGAAAATACGCCCGCTAATTCGAATAGATAGCCGCATAAAAAGTGTGGCAGCGCTTTGTCCGCAACAGTATGAACCACCTCATTGAAGCGGATCAGCGTATTTGCTAACTCTAATTCTTTGTCATCTTCGAGTATAAAGCGGCCTTGCACGGCGTCAGCTTGAATACCTGCTTTACTGAAAATACTGTTCACTCGGGTGAACGCATACAGCAAATAGGGCGCCGTGTTTCCTTCAAAGCTCAGCATGGTATCCCAGTCGAAGATATAGTCGCTGTTACGATTCTTCGATAAGTCCGCATATTTTACCGAGCTGATGCCGACAACACTGGCGATGTGAGCCTGCTCATCCGCGGTGAGGTCAGATTTTTTGCTCTGCAATAAATCGAGCGCACGCTTCTCGGCTTCATCCAATAAATCGGCAAGCTTGGTCACACCACCATCACGACTCTTATAAGGACGACCATCTTTGCCCATCACAGTACCAAAACCGTAGTGGTCCATCTGTAAGTCTTGACGGGCAAAACCGGCTTTTTTCGCGAGCGTAAAAATTTGCTGAAAATGAAGGCCTTGGCGCTGATCGACAAAGTAAATCAGGTGATCGCCTTTGAGTTCGTTTTGACGATAGCGAACCGCCGCGAGGTCGGTCGTAGCATATAGATAACCGCCGCCAGATTTCTGCACAATAACCGGCAAGGACTCACCGTCTTTGTTCTTAAACTCATCTAAAAACACACACATTGCGCCCTGATCTTCGACCAACAAGTTCTGTGCTTTAAGATCTTCGACCACTTGCGCTAAATCATCGTTGTAGGCACTTTCCGCCATCACATCATCACGCGTTAGACTAACACCAAGCCGGTCGTAGACTTCCTGGCAATGACTCAATGAAATATCGATAAACTGCTGCCACAATGCGCGGCACTTTGGATCGCCACCTTGCAGCGATACCACCAGTTCACGAGCGCGATTGGCGAACTCTGAACTTTCATCAAAACGCTTCTTCGCTGCTTTGTAGAACGTTTCGAGATTACTTAATTCAAGCTCCATGGCGTTGTCATCGAGCTCTTCCATATAGGCCAACAACATGCCGAATTGGGTACCCCAATCGCCGACATGGTTTTGCCGAATCACGGTATGACCAATGAATTCCAATGTCCGCACGACCGCATCACCGATAATGGCCGAGCGCAGATGACCGACATGCATTTCTTTGGCTAGGTTTGGTGAAGAGTAGTCGACGACACAACGTTTGCTATGCTCAGCTGGCTGCACCCCAACTTTTGCATCGTGATAGGCGTGTTCGAGTTGCTGCAACAGTTGATCTTGGCTGATGGTAAAATTGATAAAGCCTGGACCGGCTATTTCGGCTTTGGCGATCAAACGGTTTGCTGGTAATGCACTCAGCAATGCCTCTGCGAGCGCACGCGGATTCATGCCAGCAGGCTTAGCCAGCATCAATGCCAAATTAGTCGCGAAATCACCATGGCTTTTATCACGCGGGCGGTCCAGTTGGATGCGAGGCTCAAGCTCACTCGGCACAACGTTCTGCTGTTTGAGTGCGGTAACGGCATCAGCCAATAAAACTTCCAACTGCTCTTTCATCAATAAAACCCTAGTTCCGTCATAACGAGTGAATGGTGAACCGTAAACAGTGAACAGAAAGAACCAAGACCAGACTGTTGGTCTGTTCGGTTTACTATTCACTTTTTACCTTTCTCTAATCAGTTAGTTTACTACGTAAAGTCTTGCGGATCGACGTCTAGTGACCATCGTACGCGGCGTAATTCCGGCAACTGTTCTAGTTGTGGCAATACATAGCGAAGCAACTGTGTGCGCAGTGCACGCTGATGACATTGAACAATCAGTTGGTAGCGGTAACGGCCAGCGCGTTTTTCCATGATGGCTGGTAAAGGCCCTAACACGGTAACATCATCGCGCTCGGGGAAATGTCGAGCAATCGCCTGCAGTGCTGCCAAAGCGGCATCAGCTTGCGTATCATCGGCACGGAACAAAGCCATTTGTCCATACGGCGGGAGCTGCGTCAGCTCTCGTTCGGTCAGTGCTGCGGCGGCAAAATGATGGTAACCGTTATTGACTAAATCTTGAATCAGTTCATGGTCGGGATGGTGTGTTTGTAACACCACCGCGCCTGGCTTACTGGCGCGACCAGAGCGTCCCGCTACCTGCGTAAAAAGTTGTCCTAGCCGCTCTGCTGCGCGGAAATCCGCACTAAACAAGGCACCATCTACGTCCAGCAATGCCACTAATGTAACATTCGGGAAATGGTGCCCTTTTGCGAGCATTTGGGTACCGACTAACAGAGGATACTTGCTGTCACGAGCATCTTCTAAATGTTGCTGCAAACTGCCTTTGCGTCGAGTCGTATCACGGTCGATACGCAACACTGGATAGTCCGGAAACAGCTCTGCCAAGGTCGACTCCAACTGCTCCGTACCCACCCCACGTCCGACCAATTGTGTTGAACCACAATCATGACACTGAGTTTGCACACGTTGCTGGGAGCCACAGTGATGGCACTGCAACAGTCGGTTATGTTGATGCAACGTATAGGGCGCATCACAGCGTTCGCAGGTGGCCAGCCAGCCACACTCATGACATAGCAGCGCTGGAGCATAACCGCGCCGATTCAAAAACAGCAACACTTGATTCTGTTGTTCTAACTCAGCCTGAATAAGCTTTATCAGTGGTTGCGACAATCCTGCTTTCAGCGGTAGCGATTTGATATCGAGAATGACATGTTGGGCCTTTTTCGCACTACCCGCTCGCTTGGTTAGTCGTAGCCACGCATAGCGTTTTTGCATGGCATTATTCAGTGACTCCAGTGACGGCGTCGCACTACCGAGCAACACCGGAACTTGCTCCTCATGGCCCCGCAACACCGCAAGGTCGCGCGCATGGTAGCGAAAGCCCTCTTGCTGCTTGAGCGAATTATCGTGCTCTTCATCCACAATAATCATGCCCAGTTGCTGACAGGGCGTAAAAATAGCCGAACGCGTGCCGATGACGATTGCTGCGTAGCCGTGCTTGGCATCTAACCAGGCGTCTAGTCGCTCTCTATCGGTGAGCGCGGAGTGCAGCATGACGATCGGGACGTTAAAGCGCTTTTTAAAACGGCGCAGCGTCTGC
>DASSWH010000117.1:0-5459 GCA_035705175.1 Pseudidiomarina sp. | reverse complement strand
CCCGAGATTAAAGACGGTGATAAGCGCATCCTGATTATCAATGGTGAGGCGATGCCATACTCCCTCGCGCGGGTTCCTTCAGCAGGAGAAACCCGAGGAAATCTAGCCGCCGGCGGCAGCGGTCGTCCTCAGCCTCTGAGCGCCAGTGATTGGGCACTGGCACGTGCAGTCGGACCCGAGCTGAAACGTCGTGGTTTACTGCTTGTTGGTTTAGATGTGATTGGTGACCGGATTACGGAAATCAATGTCACCAGCCCCACTTGTATGCGTGAAATTGAAGCCGCATATGATATCAATATTGCTGCAAAGCTTTTTGAAGCGATTGAAGCTTCGCGCTAGTTTACGATTAGGAGTTGTATTGACCTCATGGAAACACTCTCGAGCCTACAGAATCATTTTTTGATTGCGATGCCCAATTTAGATGATCCCTTTTTTCAACGGTCGGTCACTTATATTTGTGAGCATAATGAAGACGGCGCGATGGGTTTGGTGGTGAATCAACCGGTTGATTTGACCGTCGGCAGTTTACTAAAACAACTTGAAATTGTCGTGCCAGACGCATCGAAAACGCTCGACCTACCGGTTTATGCCGGTGGCCCACTCGCACGGGACCGTGGTTTTGTGCTGCATGCACCCGTTGATCATTGGCGTAGTTCACTGCGCCTCAGTGATGATGTGATGATCACAACGTCCAAAGATATTCTCGAATCGATGGGACAAGGTACGCCACCTGAAAAATTTATTCTGACACTCGGTTATGCGGGTTGGGATGCTGGACAGTTAGAACAAGAGCTGGCTGAGAATAGCTGGTTAACTATTCCCGCTGATCCCGATATTCTATTCAATACACCCGTTCGCGAGCGCTGGCAGAAAGCCGCTGCGCGGCTTGGTATTGATGTATGGCAACTGGGTCCCGATGTCGGGCATGCTTAAAATATATGAGCGTCATTATTGGATTTGATTTCGGCACGCATAGTATTGGTGTCGCTGTAGGCCAAACCATCACAGGCAGTGCGCAACCACTTGCAGCATTGCGTGCGAAGGATGGACAACCGGATTGGACAGCGGTCGAGAAGGTTTTTCGCGAATGGCAACCGCAGCGTTTAGTGGTCGGTTTACCTTTGAATATGGATGGTACAGAACAACCGCTCACCGACTTGGCGCGCAAATTTGCCAATCGACTGCATGGTCGGTTCGGATTGCCTGTTGACTTACAAGATGAACGTTTGACCACAGTCGCAGCACGCGAAGAGCTGTTTGCGAGCGGCGGTTTCAAACAATTAAGCAAAGGAAAAGTGGACAGCGCCGCTGCCCAACTTATCCTCCAAGATTACCTCGCCGCTACTCAGTAATAGAGCGCATAGCCCTACAGATTTTCTTCCGCATATTGAGCCAGATTACTACGCACCACACCGTTGAGATTGACGGTTGCACTACCGGGATAATCTTTGAAGCGCTCGACAATATAAGTCAAACCCGAGGTGACCGCAGTCAGGTAGTAACTATCAATCTGCGCCAAGTTACCTGAGCATATAATTTTTGTGCCGGTACCACAGCGGGTGATGATAGTCTTTAACTGCGATGCGGTTAGATTCTGCGATTCATCCAAAATAACAATGGCATTCTGGATACTGCGCCCACGCATGAAGTTCAATGATTTCAGTTGGATGTTGGCTTTGTTCATGATGTAGTTCATGCTCGATTCCATACTTTCATCATGTTTGTGCAACACTTCCAATGAATCGGTGATGGCAGCTAACCACGGCGCCATCTTTTCCTCTTCAGTGCCGGGCAAGTAACCGATCGACTCGGCAATCTCCGGCGTGTTCCGCGTAACAATAATCTTTTCATAGATACCCTGCTCCACGACCATTTCAAGAGCTGCTGCCAACGCCAACAAGGTTTTACCACTGCCCGCCGGCCCGGTTAATATCACCAAATCTATGGTTGGGTCTAACAATGCATTCATCGCCATCGCTTGATAAATATTCTTCGGATGAATACCCCATGCCTTATACGACATCATGCGGTCATAACCGAGGTCGTGTAAGCGCACCACTTCATGGTCATAAGAGACGACTTTCGCGGCAAAGGTTTCGCTTTCATCAATCACATATTGATTGCGAAAAGCACCGGGCAGAATGTTGCGATCAACTTCATGAAAGGTTTCACGACCTTCTTGCGCGCTCTCGACATCACCAACTTTCGCCCAAAAGTCCCCTTCAATTTCGACAAAACCTTTCGATAAATAACGAATATCGTCAATCAGTTGGTCAGTTCGATAATCCTCAACGTACTTCACACCAGCGCCTTTTGCCTTCAAGCGCATGTTGATGTCTTTCGTGACTAGCACGACTTTACTGTCTTTAAACTTTTTCTGGAGCTCCAAGGCTGACTGAATAATGCGATGGTCATTCTCAGATAAATTGAGTACTGCCTCCGTTTGCTTGAGTGCGTAGTCTGGGAATATAGCTAAGGTTCCTTGGGCGTGATGTGCACCTTGCATATTGCTCAATGGAACCCCCTCAAGAATTTGTTCAGGTGTTGCATCTTTCAACGCATCTTCAAGTGAGCGAATCGCTACGCGAGCCTCACGACTGACATCTTTGTTGCGATCCTTAATGTTGTCCAATTCTTCGAGGACAACCATGGGAATGATAACGTTGTGTTCTTCAAAATTCAGAAAGGCGAGCGGTTCGTGAAGGAGGATATTGGTGTCGAGCAGGTAATACTTGGAGTGTTTTTCTGTCATGCGTAACCTCAAGCAGCAGTGTTCTTCTATAATAATTTTCACGTGCCATGCATAACTAAGACTAGCGCAGATTTTATGAAAAAGGTGTGAAGATTTAAGTTTTTTTGCAATATTTTTCCACGCTGATTTTCTACCTCGTTTTTCTCGCTAGCTTTTTGGTATCATGCGCGCCCAGATTTTATTCGACAGCAGCAAAAGGTAACTTGATGAGCGATACAGCAACCTCGTATGCGGTAGGCCAACGATGGTTAAGCGAAACCGAAACTGAGCAAGGTTTGGGTTTGATCACACAGGTTTCAGGGCGTTTGCTGACCATTTTATTTCCGGCGACGGATGAGGTACGCCACTATGCCGCTGCTGAAGCACCATTAGCACGCTATCAGCTCTTGGCCGATGAGCAAGGTCAACATGCCGACGGCTGGTATTTTCGAGTCACCGACGTGATTCAGCAGAAAGGTATCAATACCTATATTGGTTTGCGTGAAGACAATCAGGAGAGCGTGCGCGTCCCAGAACCGCAGTTATCCGCCCAGGTTGCAGTAAACCATCCGATGACGCGCTTATTAGCTGGCAAAACCGATCGCCTCGATATGTATCGGTTACGTCAGGCAGCGCAGCATCATTTGCAAGCTTGGCAACAATCCCAAGTAGCTGGCTTGCTGGGTGCGCGCGTAAACTTGCTGCCGCACCAATTATATATTGCTGATCAACTTGCCGACCGCTATCAACCGCGCGTTATGCTCGCCGATGAAGTTGGCCTCGGGAAGACTATCGAAGCCGGCTATATTATCCAACGACGGCTTCTCAGTGGACGTTCACAGCGCGTCATTATTGTGGTTCCCGATGCACTCACACATCAATGGATTATTGAATTGCAACGGCGTTTTGCGTTGCGTTTCAGCCTGTTTGATGAGGAGCGCTGTGAGCAGGCAGCACTCGATGGCGGTGATGTATTTGCTTCGGAACAGCTGATATTAATACCACAATCATTATTACGGCACGCAGTGTGGGGACCCGCACTTACCGCCGTTGACTGGGACTTGTTAGTAGTTGATGAGGCACATCAATTGCACCCTGAGCAACCGCACTTTGCGCTCGTGCGCGAACTGTGTCAGGTCACCGCCGGTGTGCTCTTGCTTACCGCAACCCCTGAGCAGGCCGGAGCTGAGGCTCATTTTGCGCGCTTACAATTATTAGACCCAGACCGCTTTTTTGACCATCAAGCGTTCGTCACCGAACAACAACGTTATCATGAACTGGCACCGTTAGTCGGCGCACTGGCGGACGCGAAGGGCGAGACGGATCCGTTAAATGCGACACAAATTGACGCGTTAGCGACATTTATGCAGCGCCCTTTATCATCCGACACGCTTCGCGATCCCGCGACTCGGGCAACATTACTTGATGAACTACTCGATATGCACGGCACTGGTCGCGTCATGTTCCGTAATGCTCGTGCGCATGTCGGTGGCTTTCCAGAGCGCCATTTGGTTCCACACGCGCTGAGTGATGAGGCTGCGGCAATCGACTGGTTGCATCAGCTCTTGAAGCAACAGCGGCCTGATAAATTCATTCTAATTTGTCGCAGTACAGCGGCAGCGCTCGATCTTGCCGAGCAATTACGCATCCGCTTCGGACTGCATGCTGCGGTCTTTCATGAAGGACTGAGTGTGCTCGAGCGTGATCGCGCAGCCGCATTTTTTGCCAGTCCTGAAGATGGTTGTCCGCTGCTGATTTGCTCAGAAATTGGCAGCGAGGGTCGTAACTTTCAATTTGCTCATCATCTAATTTTATTTGATCTACCTGAACATCCCGATCTACTCGAACAACGCATCGGACGTTTAGATCGCATCGGCCAGCAGCTTCCGGTGCAGGTGCATGTTCCTTATATTGTAGATAGCGCCAGCGAAGTCTGGTTTCGCTGGTACGCTGCCATGGCTGCTTTCACCGCCCCAAATGCAGTGGGTGACGCACTGTATGGAGCCTTCGTTGAATCGGTTCGAGAACTGGCTGAACAAGTGCCACTCGACGCCATGGCGGTTGAGCAATTGGCTCTCGCCACGGAAGATCAGGCAGCGGCGTTGCGTGCCGAAGTCGCGCAAGGGCGCGATCGACTGCAAGAGCTGAATGCGTTTCGACCAGAACCAGCGCAAGCTATCGTTAAACGTATTGAGACCTTCATCGAACAACACGATTTAGAAGCCTTTATGCAAGATTTTTGGGCTCGCTTCGGCGTCGATTATGATGAGCTCAATGCTGCCAGCGGTTGGCTTCGCCCCACTGAGCAGTTGCGGACACCGCTTGCCGACTTGCCAGAGGAAGGTATTACCGTGACCTTCTCACGAGAGTATGCGCTGGCGCACGAAGATGTCATTTTACTGAGTTGGGATCATCCACACGTCCATCAGGCACTCGAATTACTCACCGAAGATGCTTTTGGTAGCACCTGCGTAGCCTTGTTACAAAATCGTGCCTTGCCGCCTGGTACTTGGTTTTTAGAATTGACCTTCAGTAGTCGTGCCGTGGCACCACGTGAGCTTGCTGTCCAGGAGTTTTATCCACGACAGGCTATCCGCGTATTACTCGATAGCCAAGGACGCGAATTAAGCCAGAAGGTTCCGGCGGCGTCTCTCGACAAGCAATTACAGTTTATGGACAAAAAGCAGGCGCGCTTGATTATCAAGCAATTGCGCCCAGCACTGCAGCA
>DASSWH010000116.1:0-3163 GCA_035705175.1 Pseudidiomarina sp. | reverse complement strand
TGCGCTTGATTAATGTTTTCCATAATAACCTCGGTTTGATTGAATGTAGTATCCATCAGAGACCTTTCAACCAACATAAGCAAAGCAATTTACACAGCTTTACAATGGTAAAGTTATGACAGTAAGACGGTTTGTGGGGCTTTAAGCTTTATGTAAGGGGTGTATCGAAACTTGGTTTCGACCTTTATTTTTGGCTTCGTACAAAGCGTTATCTGCAAGCCGCAATAACTCTTCCTTTTTCGTGGCATGAGCTGGGAATGAAGCAACGCCAAGCGAGATCGTCACGCGACCTAAAGCTGTTCCACCATAGTAGAGATCTAACATTTCAATGCGACGCCGCAGCTCTTCTGCACGTGCACTCGCAATCTCAGTGCTTGCTTCAGGCAGAATAATGACAAACTCCTCACCGCCAAAACGACACACCACGTCACCAGGGCGAGCAATGTTAACCATCTGAGTTGCCAGTTCTTCCAACACTCGATCACCCGCTTCGTGGCCGAAGGTATCGTTGAACCGTTTGAAATGATCGACATCTGCAGTAATGACTGACAGTGGTAAACGAGCACGAGAAACACGCTGCATTTCGCGCTCCAGCGTCTCTTCCAGATAGCGACGATTATATAATCCAGTCAGTGGGTCGCGCACTGACTCACTGCGCAATTTTTCAGTCAAGCGAATGTTACTTAGCGCCAGCGATAGGCGTTCTGCAACGGTTTTGGCGAGAGCAAAACTACGCTCGTCGAGTTCTTCATGTGCTTCAGAAACGCCAGCTAAAACGATGGTACCAAGCACTTCATCGCGCGTGATCAGCGGAATACAGATAGAGTATTCCAAAGACTCAGATTGAGTGTGTGTGCAGAAGATTTCGGCACTCTCTTTCGATGCCCGGTAGGTACGTCCCAATCGCAATGCACGGCAGTCCTCAGGGTGAAAGCGTTCTGTCGGCTTTAGGTTATAGCCCCAGCTGATTGCCAGTTCGACATAGTCTCGTGATGCGGCCATTAGATACAACGCGCCGGCGCTGGGTGGCAGTAATTTCGACAATGCACGCGCAGTCGCGACGTAGGCTTCATCTTCATTATTAGAAGAGACCAACATGGCTTGAAAGCCAGCTAGAACCACGCCCTCACGTTGAGTCATTTCTAGTTTTTCCGCCATCCGATTGAAATCGTTGGCTAGAATACCAAGCTCGTCTGAACGCGTTTCCGTAACGCGTGCGGATAAATCTCCACCCTCTAAACGCCGTGCTGTTGCCTGCAGCTTAGCAATACTAGAAATAACCCCTAATTGCATAAACAGAAGAATCGCCAGCCCTATGCCTACTCCCACCACGGGTAAATACATCGACAGCCACTCCAGCAAACGCATGCGTTCTTCAACTTCAGCGTTAACTTGTGCAGATAACAAGTTTTTCTCGGCCAGAGACGCCTGAATAATATCGCGCATCTCTTCGACCAACGCTTTGCCCTGCCCAGATGCCACGAGTGCAACGCTAACGCCTTCAGCGGTGCGGTAATCTAACGTGATTTCCCTCCACAATGCCTCTAACTGCCTTACTCGAGCGCTAATACTATTCACTAGACTTGACGATGGATTGGTTGTCACCAAATCGTTTATGCTCTGATCAAGCTGCTCACTTGAGGTCATTATGGTGCCCCAAGTTGAACGAACTTCCTTACTGGATGATTTTGCCATGAGACTTTGCAATGCAGATTGATATTGCTGATGTTCATGCTTCACAGCCTCTAACATTCCGCCCGCCGATAGAAAGTCTTCAAGTCGATTCAAATGATAAAATGCTTGAAAGGTGTAATCGTATTTATCACGAGGGAATTCCGATCGGGCAGCAACGGCGGGTTCAGCGACTTCGTCCACCCAGCGCTGAAATAGTTCTTCGATTCTTTTTAACTCATTAGCTTCTGCAGTCGAATTCGCTAAATTATTCCAATCATTGGTTAATTTCAAAAACTGAATTTGCGCTTCTTTATAAGGCTCTAAGAATTCCTCATTGCCCGTTATCACAAAGCCACGTTCACCGGTTTCCGCACTGATAATTGTTTTCAAAACATCATTGCGAATTGCTATTTCTCGCATCAACAGTTCAGATCGATCAGCAAGCTTGCGAACACTCTCCATATTGATAGACACGACCCAAGAGAGTCCTGCGACAATGACAATAGGCACCACAAAGCCGGCAAGAACTTGCGCTCGCAAAGAAATATGCTGCCAAAATGAATAGGATCTTTTGGTAGTCAATTGGATCTATTTTGCGTCTGGGTACATAACATTCGTTTAAGATAGCGAATATCGACCAAACACGCAAAACCGCGACATCAGATCGCTTAATCGGCTTGCTTGCGACCAATCAATGCACGACCCATGGATCCCCAGGTGGGTTCTTTACCGTACATCGTAATGCCTAAGCTAAACAAACGTACTGCTGCCGAGCGGATGAAATAGACCGTCAGCAACAAGACACCGAAGCTACCTAACCATTCCCACCACGCGACGCCACCATCGGCGACACGAATCGGCATGACCGCGAATGAAGTCAGCGGGAACCAGCTTAAGATCTGTGCGAGCAGAGCTTGCGGACTATCCATCACACCAAAACCAGCTCCGACAAATAGTGCGGGTAGTAGCATCATTGCGCTACGACCGGAATGATTCGGGTCATCAATTGTTGCCGCAAAACCAGCCATCATGGCATTGATCATCCCCAAGCCAAACACCGCAAAAAGCAACGTGACGATAATTAACTCAGCGCCAAATGCTGGATAGGTCATCTCATCACCGCTGGCTACGGTCATCACTAAAACTACCAATACGATCAAGATGAGAATGGTGGCCATACTTTTCAGACAGTGCAGTGTAACCCCAAGAATTTTTCCATCCATCCACTGACTTGGGGTGATTAATGTCAATAACTGCTCGGTGACGCGCTGTTGTTTCTCTTGAGTAATCGCGGTCATCATTAAGCCAAAACTACCAAACACCGCCACCATAATACTGACCAAGATCATGGTCGGTAATGCCTTAGTGGCTGAACTGCGCTCGTCTTGTTCATTTTGCAGAGTGATGGCAAATGATGGTGGATTATTTAACACCTGAATTTGTTCTGCAGTGAGCTCTAAATCGCCGAGTTTTCGCTGTTGCAAGTAGC
>DASSWH010000115.1:0-5190 GCA_035705175.1 Pseudidiomarina sp. | reverse complement strand
GCTGCGGTTGCAACGGACGCGACTATGGCTACTTTTCTGAGTAGCGCTGAAACGCTGGAAAAGAAAACTGACGTTTATGTTCAAGTGTGCGGTGAGCAGCTTGATGAAAATGGTCAGAACTTTGTCCGTTTGATGGCTGAGAATGGTCGTCTGAAAGCGTTACCTGCAGTACTTGCCTTATTTGGTGAGTTACGTGCTGATTACGAAAAAGAAGTTGTTGTCGAGGTTACTTCAGCAACTAAATTATTGAAAAAGCAGCAGGATGAACTCGTAAAAGCGTTAGAGAAACGTTTTTCACGCAAAGTTAAGCTGAATTGCACTGTCGATGACAGCATTGTTGGCGGCTTATATATCAAAGCCGGTGACACCGTCATCGACGGTACGGTGCGCGGCAAGATCGATCGCCTTGCACACGCACTGCAATCCTAATTGGGGACTTGAGCATGCAACTGAATTCAAATGAAATCGCAGAGCTGATCAAAAAACGAATTGAGAAATTCGAAGTGGTCAGCGAAGCTCGTAACGAAGGTACCATTATCTCGGTAACCGACGGTATCATCCGCATCCACGGCTTAGCTGACTGTATGCAAGGTGAGATGGTCGAGCTTCCAGGAAATCGTTACGCTATCGCTTTGAACCTTGAGCGCGACTCTGTCGGCGCCGTGGTTATGGGTCCTTATGCGGACCTGCAAGAAGGCGTAAAAGTTAAATCAACTGGCCGGATTTTAGAAGTTCCGGTAGGTCGCGCATTGTTAGGCCGCGTCGTGAACACCCTAGGTGCTCCAATTGACGGTAAAGGCCCTATTGATGCAGATGGTTTCGAACCTGTTGAAAAAATCGCACCGGGCGTTATCGAACGTCAATCGGTCGACCAACCAGTGCAAACTGGTTATAAATCTATCGATGCGATGATTCCAATCGGTCGTGGCCAACGTGAGTTGGTTATCGGTGACCGCCAAACGGGTAAAACCGCTTTAGCAGTTGACGCCATCATCAACCAGAAAAACTCTGGTATTAAGTGTGTGTACGTCGCTATCGGTCAGAAAGCGTCTACTATCGCAGCCGTTGTACGTAAGTTAGAAGAGCATGGCGCAATGGAAAACACCATTGTTGTAGCGGCTTCTGCTTCTGAGTCTGCAGCACTTCAATACTTGGCAGCCTATTCAGGCTGTACCATGGGTGAATACTTCCGTGACCGCGGTGAAGATGCACTAATCGTGTATGATGATTTGTCTAAGCAAGCTGTTGCTTATCGTCAAATCTCATTGCTATTACGTCGTCCGCCAGGTCGTGAAGCCTACCCAGGTGACGTTTTCTATCTACACTCCCGTTTGCTTGAGCGTGCAGCTCGTGTCAACGCGGACTACGTAGAGAAATTCACAAACGGTGAAGTGAAAGGTAAAACCGGTTCACTAACCGCTCTGCCAATTATCGAAACCCAAGCGGGTGACGTATCGGCCTTCGTACCAACCAACGTAATCTCGATTACCGATGGTCAGATCTTCTTAGAAACTGACTTGTTCAACGCGGGTATTCGCCCAGCTGTGAACGCCGGTGTATCGGTATCACGAGTAGGTGGTGCAGCACAGACGAAAATCATCAAGAAATTGGGTGGTGGTATTCGTTTGGCATTGGCTCAGTACCGTGAGTTGGCAGCATTCGCCCAGTTCGCATCTGACCTTGACGAAGCAACACGTGCTCAGTTAGAGCATGGTCAGCGCGTCACCGAACTGATGAAACAGAACCAATATGAGCCAATGAGCGTGGCTGATATGGCTGTGTCTATCTTCTCTGCCGAAAAAGGCTACCTGAAAGATGTGGCACAGGACAAAATCCTCGACTTCGAAAGTGCGTTAATTTCGTACATGCGTAGCGAGCACGCTGACCTGATGGCTGATATTGATAAAACTGGAAACTATAACGACGACATCGAAGCCAAACTGCACGAAGGTCTGAAAACCTTCAAGAAAACGCAGTCTTGGTAAGCGCAACGTGGCTTCAGCTTGCTGAGGCCACACGTCGTTGAGTTAACAGGAGATTTATCATGGCCGGCGGGAAAGAGATAAAAACCAAGATCGGGAGTATTAACAATACTCAGAAGATCACCAGTGCGATGGAAATGGTCGCGGCGTCTAAGATGAAAAAGGCGCAAGAACGGATGGCGTCAAGCCGCCCGTACGCGGACAGCATCTACAAGGTGATCGGCCATGTTGCCCATGCCAACTTGGAGTATCGTCATCCGTACTTAAATGAACGTGACGTGAAACGAGTCGGTTACATAGTCATTTCAACGGACCGCGGCTTGTGCGGTGGCTTGAACACGAACGAATTTAAAGCGGTCGTGAAGCATGCTAAAGCGCAACAAGACAACGGTGTTGAAGTTGATTTTGCAGCCATTGGTAGCAAGGCAACGGGTTTCTTTAAACGCTTTGGTGGCCGTTTGCAGGCACAAACTTCAGGCCTTGGCGATAAGCCAAGCGTGAACGATGTGCTGGGGACTGTGCAAGTGATGTTGGATGCTTTCGATGAAGGCAAAATCGACCGCTTGTACTTGGTGTACAACAAGTTTGTGAACACCATGCGGCAAGAGCCAACGATAGCGCAAATGCTACCGTTGCCGAAAGCCGAGTCTCGCGATGAAGTGCAGTCAGGTAGCTGGGACTACTTGTACGAGCCAGATCCACAGCCAATTTTAGAGTTGTTGATCCGTCGTTTCGTCGAAGCGACTGTGTATCAAGGTGTTGTGGATAATATCGCCAGTGAACAGGCAGCGCGGATGGTGGCAATGAAGGCCGCTACCGACAACGCCGAAGACCTGATCGATCAATTGCAGTTGGTGTACAACAAAGCACGCCAAGCGGCAATTACCCAGGAAATTTCGGAAATTGTATCGGGCGCCGAAGCGGTTTAAGGCGAAGCTTGCAAGAATTTTAGAGTTAGAGGAAATGTCATGAGTCAAGGTAAGGTCGTGCAAATAATTGGCGCGGTTGTGGATATCGAATTTCCACAATCAAGCGTGCCAAAGGTCTACGACGCGCTGAAGGTGACCGACGGTGACCTCAAGGGTTTGACCCTCGAAGTGCAGCAGCAGCTAGGTGGCGGTATCGTGCGGACAATCGCAATGGGTACCACCGACGGCCTGCGTCGTGGAACAACTATTGAAAATACAGGTGAGCCAATCATGGTTCCAGTGGGTAAGAAAACACTGGGTCGTATCATGGATGTATTGGGTCAGCCAATTGATGAAGCTGGCGAAATTGGTGAAGAAGAGCGTATGTCTATTCACCGCGCCGCACCTTCGTACGAAGAGCAATCAAACGCAACTGAGCTACTGGAAACCGGTATCAAAGTTATCGATTTGATTTGTCCGTTCGCGAAGGGTGGTAAGGTCGGTCTGTTCGGTGGTGCCGGTGTAGGTAAAACCGTAAACATGATGGAGCTTATCCGTAACATCGCTATTGAGCACAGCGGTTACTCAGTATTCGCTGGTGTTGGTGAGCGTACTCGTGAAGGTAACGACTTCTATCACGAGATGAAAGATTCCAACGTATTGGACAAAGTAGCCCTCGTATACGGTCAGATGAATGAGCCTCCGGGTAACCGTTTGCGCGTTGCATTGACCGGTTTGACCATGGCGGAGAAATTCCGTGATGAAGGCCGCGATGTTCTGTTCTTCGTTGATAACATCTACCGTTACACCTTGGCCGGTACCGAAGTATCTGCTTTGCTGGGTCGGATGCCATCAGCAGTAGGTTATCAGCCAACTCTCGCTGAAGAGATGGGTGTACTGCAAGAACGTATCACTTCAACCAAAACCGGTTCAATCACGTCTATCCAAGCGGTCTATGTACCTGCGGATGACTTGACCGATCCATCACCTGCAACCACCTTCGCTCACTTAGATGCGACGGTTGTATTGTCACGTGATATCGCGTCATTGGGTATCTACCCTGCGGTTGATCCACTGGATTCAACATCACGTCAGTTGGACCCATTGGTTATCGGTAAAGAGCATTATGAAACAGCGCGTGGCGTTCAGTCAGTTCTTCAGCGTTACAAAGAATTGAAAGACATCATCGCTATTTTGGGTATGGACGAGTTGTCAGAAGAAGACAAAATGTCAGTATCACGTGCTCGTAAAATTCAGCGCTTCTTGTCGCAGCCATTCTTCGTTGCCGAAGTATTCACTGGCTCGCCAGGTAAGTACGTGTCGTTGAAAGACACCATTGCTGGTTTTAAAGGTATCTTAAACGGTGACTACGACGACCTTCCAGAGCAAGCGTTCTACATGGTTGGTAGCATCGAAGAAGCGACCGAAAAAGCCAAGAAAATGTAAGAACCGGGAGGTTTAAATGGCAGCTAAAACTGTACAGCTTGACGTGGTCAGCGCCGAAGAACGTTTGTTCTCTGGTGCGGTGGAGACCGTGCAAGTGACCGGTAGCGAAGGTGAACTGGGTATTTACCCAGGCCACGCCCCTCTTCTGACCACAATCAAACCAGGTATGGTGCGTATTGTTAAGGAAGGTGGCGAGGAGCAAATCATCTACGTTGCTGGTGGTGTGCTGGAAGTGCAGCCTCACAACGTCTCGGTGCTTGCTGACTCAGCTGTTCGCGGTGATGAGCTTGATGAACAAAAAGCTCTGGAAGCCAAAAAACACGCTGAAGCAGCAATTGCAGATTCTAGTTCTGACCTGAGTTACGCAGAAGCGGCAGCAGAATTGGCACGGGCGTTGGCGCAGTTGCAGATTATTCGCAAAATCAGAAAATAATCGCCGAAACGCTAAAAATATGAAAAGACTCGTAAGTTCACGCTTACGGGTCTTTTTTTCGCCTGTTAATTTTCTGTAATCCCGCTAGAATAGTGCATTCTGATTCACAACTGATTGATGGAAGGATTCATGGCATTGAGTGTAGTGGTTCTCGCCGCTGGCAAGGGCACGCGTATGCGTTCAGCGCTACCCAAGGTGTTACATCCGGTTGCCCATAAAGCCATGGTGCAGCATGTGATTGACGCCGCTCGGAATTTGGCATCGGACGCCATTCATGTGATTTACGGGCACGGTGCCGAAGCCCTATTGGAGCGCTTGCATGGCCAACAACTCAATTTTGTTGAACAGGCGCAACAGTTAGGTACTGGACATGCCGTGCAACAAGTACTTCCGTATCTAAACGACAACGAGCAAGTACTCA
>DASSWH010000114.1:0-5074 GCA_035705175.1 Pseudidiomarina sp. | reverse complement strand
CCATGAGCCGTTAACGTCTCGATAATGACGCCAAGGTTCTGACCATCGGCACCGACCCGGAAAATAGAAGCGCCACCCATGCCATCCAACGGTTTCAGAATAATATCGGTATGTTTTTGATGGAAAGCGCGAATCTGTTCTGCGCGTCGCGTCACAATAGTAGGTGGTGTATGTTCAGCAAACCACGCAGTAAAAAGCTTTTCATTGCAATCACGGAGGCTCTGTGGCTTGTTCACGACCAACGCGCCGCGCTGCTCAGCCAATTCCAGCATATAAGTAGCATAGACGTATTCAGTGTCGAAGGGTGGATCTTTACGCATCATAATGACGTCGAAGTCAGCCAATCGACACTCAATGGTGTCACCAAATTGGTAAAAGTTTTCCGTCTGATCTTTTACTTTTACCGGTTTTGCTCGCGCCATCGGCTCGCCCAACACAATCGATAAATCGTGCATCTCGAGGTAATAGACTTCGTAGCCCCGATCTTGGGCTTCGAGCAATAGCCGGAAACTCGTGTCTTTGTAGGTTTTGACACTGGCCATGGGGTCCATAATCATCGCTAACTTCATAATCACCTCATCGAACAAATTGGAGTGAACAGTGAAACGGTACCCAACGACGTGGTTTGCTATTCACTATTCACTATTCACTGTTTACTATTCACCAGTCTTTCAGGCTAAGTCGCCGAACTGGTACTGCAGTACGCTCAGTGCTGCCAATGCTGCGGTTTCCGTGCGCAGAACCCGTGGTCCCAGCTTAACCGGAATAAAGTCATGTGCCGCGGTGAGCGCAACTTCTTCTTCAGTAAAGCCACCTTCGGGACCAATCACCAGCTGTACTTTACGATCCATCAGTTCCATTTCTCGCAATGGTCGCTGAGCATAGGGATCTAAGGTCAAACGCAATGCTGGCTCCAGTTGCGCAAACCAAGCCGCTAGTGTCACTGGATGATGCACAGTCGGCACTCTGGTGCGGCCAGACTGCTCACATGCAGCGATCACAATTTTTTGCCACTGCTGCACTTTCTTATCGAGTCGTTCACCATTTAATTTGACCCCACACCGCTCGGTAAACAAGGGGGTAATGGCGGCAACGCCGAGTTCGACTGACTTCTGCAGCACAAAATCCATGCGATCGCCACGCGAAATCGCTTGCCCAAGGTGCACTGCAACAGGCGATTCGTTTGTTAACGTCTGACGCTCGTTCACGAGAACAGTGACCATTTTTTTCGATACGGTCGTAATCTGAGCTGGATATAAATAACCATCGCCGGTAAACAGATCAATCCGATCGCCTACCCGCATGCGGAGGACGCGACCAACATGGTTGGCAGCATCATCAGACAGCGTATACTGTGTTGTAACAGCGAGTGATTGTTCAGTTGGGTAATAAATTCGCGGTATACGCATGGTCGTTCTTACAGTCGGTCAACAGGTTGATGGCATAGTAACATCACCCGAGTCCGCCGCGCTAATAGCCAATCGTTAAAAGCTAGTCACTTATCCTATTTAATTGATCGTCATTAACATGAGGAGATACAGGTCAATGTCAAAACTCTTAGTTTTGTCGAGCATTGTTATCAGTGGATTGACACTCAGTTCCACTATTCACGCCGAAGACCAACACAGTTTTGCAGAGTTGGATCGCGTTAGTACGCCGCATTTAGACTTAGATTTGACCGTCAACTTTGCTGACAAGCAGCTTGAAGGAACCGCTACTTATACCATCTCCCGCCACGCCGATGCGGATGAACTGGTTTTGGACACCAGCGATCTAACCATCCATAAAACGGAGTTGTGGTTGAATGATAAATGGCAAGAAACCGCATTCACCCTGGACGAGCCGCACGAAACCCTGGGGCAGAAATTAACCATTCAAGTCGGTGAAGACAGCGCCAAAGTGCGTATTCACTACGAGACAGCGCCGACTGCAAGTGGTCTGCAATGGTTAACGCCTGAGCAAACTGCCGGAAAAAAGCACCCATTTATGTTCAGCCAGTCACAGCCGATTCATGCGCGCAGTTGGATTCCAATTCAGGATACGCCCGCATTACGACTGACTTACACGGCAACGATTCGCACACCGGATAACTTGCGCGTTGTAATGAGTGCCGATAATGCACTCACAGCGGAACGAAAGGAGGTTTATGAACTGGAGATGCCGCAACCGATTCCGCCTTACCTCATCGCAATTGCGGTCGGTGATTTGGAGGTGAAGTCCATTAGTGACAACGTTGCTGTATTTGCGGAATCCTACATCATTGATGAAGCCGCTTGGGAATGGGCTGATACGCCTAAAATGATCGAAGTCACCGAAGCCATGTATGGACCCTATCGTTGGGACCGTTATGATTTACTCGTATTGCCGCCGAGTTTTCCATTCGGTGGCATGGAGAATCCACGCTTAAGTTTTATTACGCCCACCGTGGTGTCCGGAGATCGTAGTTTGATCAACTTGATCGCTCACGAACTGGCACATTCATGGTCTGGGAATCTAGTAACCAATGCCAGCTGGCGCGACTTGTGGATTAACGAGGGTTTTACCAGCTACGTTGAAAACCGCATCATGGAAGCTATTTATGGCAAGCGCCGAGCGATGATGGAGTTGGCGCTGGGTTATCAAGATTTACAGGAAGATCTCGAATCATTACCACCCAATGATACGGTGATGAATATTGACCTTGGAACTCGGCATCCAGATGATGTTTTTTCGCAGATACCTTATGTCAAAGGTCAGTTATTTTTGGTTTATCTCGAGGAAAAGTTTGGTCGTGAGGTTTTCGACGCGTTTTTGCGAGATTATTTTGACGCCTTTGCATTCCAGAGCATTTCCACCGAGCAATTCAAAGATTACTTACAAAAGAATCTACTGACGAAGTATCCCAACGTTGTCAGCATGGCAAAAGTAGAAGAGTGGATTCATGGAAAAGGGTTACCTGACGATGCGCCACGGCCAACCTCGGATGCTTTTGAACAAGTTGAAAAGCAGATGGCGGTGTGGCTAAAGGGAGGCCAATTACAAACTGGTGATTGGACAACGCATGAATGGTTGCACTTTATCAACAACTTACCGCTCGACATATCGGCAGTAAACTTGGCGCGATTGGATCGTGAATTCGCGCTTACGAACAGTGACAATGCAGAAATTGCGCATGCATGGTTAAAACTATCTATCATTAAAAAATATGAACCGGCGCGCGAGCGGTTGCGTAGCTACCTGTTATCGATTGGTAGGAACAAGTTAGTGTCGCCGTTGTATCAAGAGTTAGCGCGAACTCCAGCTGATTTAAAGTGGGCGCGTGAGGTCTATCAAGAGGCGCGTTCCGGTTATCACCCACTGACCCAGTCGGTCAACGAAGCAATCTTATATCAAGAAGGGGATAAATAATGGCTAAAGCAATTGGTTACGCTACTCAAGCACCCGACAAACCGCTGAGTTATTTTGAGTTTGAACGTCGTGAACCCAAGGCTGATGACGTTGAAATTGAAATTGCTTACTGCGGTGTTTGTCACTCTGATTTGCATCAGGCTCGCGATGAGTGGGGTGGCACTGTATATCCCTGTCTCCCGGGTCACGAGATTGTTGGTACTGTCACTCGAGTTGGTAAAGATGTTACCCAGTACAAAGTTGGCGATAAAGCTGGCGTGGGCTGCATGGTGGATTCCTGTGGTACTTGCATCAGTTGTGAGCAAGGCCATGAACAATATTGTGAAAACGGATTTGTTGCCACCTACAACGGTGAAGATAAACATCTTGGCGGCGCCACTTATGGTGGCTATTCGAACCGAATTGTAGTGCGTGAAGACTTTGTTTTGAAGGTTGCTGACAACCAAGATCTGGCCGCAGTAGCACCACTATTGTGCGCGGGTATTACCACCTACTCACCATTGCGTCATTGGGGAGTTACGACGGGTCACAAAGTTGGTGTAGTCGGGCTCGGTGGGCTCGGGCATATGGCAGTGAAGATCGCCAAAGCGATGGGTGCTGAAGTCGTGTTGTTTACCACGTCGCCGGGCAAAGTGGATGATGCAAAACGTCTCGGTGCCGACCATGTGGTGATTTCGAAAGATGAAGAACAAATGAAGGCATGGCGTAATCGTTTGGACTTTATTCTGAATACCGTAGCAGCTCCGCACGAACTCGATGACTATATGGAACTGTTACGTTTAGACGGAACCATGACGTTGGTTGGCGTTCCTGCGTCGCCGCACCCATCGCCTAGTGTGGCCAATCTGATTTTCAAACGCCGCTCGTTAGCAGGTTCGTTGATTGGTGGTATCCGTGAAACACAAGAGATGTTGGACTTCTGTGCCAAACACGATATTACCTCTGATATCGAGATGATTAACATCGATGCTATCAACGAGGCTTATGAGCGGATGCTGAAAAGTGATGTGAAATATCGTTTTGTGATTGATATGCAGTCACTTAAACAGCAATAAAGACTTTTAGACGTCTAAAACTAGAAATGTGGGCGTAGTTTGCGTACACTACGCCCACTTTTTAATTCCCAAGTTCACATTCAAAACAATACAGGTACTCTTTGCATGGCACGCCACTTATTCACCTCCGAATCTGTTTCCGAGGGGCATCCTGATAAAATTGCGGATCAGATTTCTGATGCCGTACTTGATGCAATCTTGACTCAAGACCCGCGCGCTCGCGTCGCTTGTGAGACCTACGTGAAAACCGGTATGGTCTTAGTTGGTGGTGAGGTGTCTACGAATGCCTGGGTTGATATCGAAGAAATCGCTCGTAACACCGTGCGAGACATTGGTTATGTGCATTCCGATATGGGGTTTGATGGCGCATCATGTGCAGTTCTAAACGCCATTGGTAAGCAGTCACCAGATATCAATCAGGGTGTCGATCGCGCGCATCCTGAAGAACAGGGTGCGGGTGACCAAGGATTAATGTTTGGTTATGCGTCAAACGAGACTGATGTGTTGATGCCGGCACCAATCACGTACGCGCATCGATTGGTTCAGCGCCAGGCTGAAGTGCGTAAAGATGGCACCTTGCCGTGGTTGCGTCCTGATGCGAAAAGTCAGCTCACCTTTGTGTATGAAGACGG
>DASSWH010000113.1:0-2268 GCA_035705175.1 Pseudidiomarina sp. | reverse complement strand
CGACGCAAACATATACCGCCAGCGTTCAGTCGATGATCAAGCGTACAGGTCGATTCATCGTCATCTATTTAGGTCTAATCGTGGTTATGGCCTTTTTGTTTACGCGGATGCCCAGTTCTTTCATTCCAACCGAAGATCGCGGTGTCTTCCTTGCGATGATGCAACTTCCCGCTGGTGCCACTCAAGAGCAATCGTTTGAGACGATCCAAAAAGTCGAAGATTACTTTTTAGATGACGCGCCCGGTATTCGTTCGGTGTTTTCCGTGGTCGGTTTTAGCTTTGCCGGACAGGGACAAAATGCCGGGATGGCATTCGTAAGGATGGATGAATGGGATGAGCGAACGACACCAGAGCTGCAGGTCGACGCCATTATTGGACGGGCGATGGGCTTCTTTAGTCAAATTCGAGAAGCGAATATTTTCGCCTTTAACCTCCCTTCAATCCCAGAACTCGGAACCGCCAGTGGCTTTAACTTGTATCTGCAAGACCGAGCTGGCTTGGGTCATGAGGCTTTATTGGCTGCGCGTAATCAACTTCTTGGCATGGCTGCGCAAGAACCTTCGCTGGTCGGCGTGCGTCCAAATGGTTTGGAAGATACACCGCAGTTCCGAGTCGATGTGGATTTTAATAAAGCGAAGTCAATGGGCTTAGAAATTGCCGATATCAACAATACATTGGGCTCCGCTTTCGGTACGGTCTATGTAAATGACTTTATCGATCGCGGTCGCGTGAAAAAGGTGTATTTAGGCGGACAGGCCGAAGCACGCATGGTGCCGGAAGATATCAATAAATGGTATGTCCGGAATAATGCTGGTGAAATGGTTCCATTTTCTGCCTTCTCTACCAGTAGTTGGGACTTCGGGCCACAGCGTCTGGAGCGCTACAATGGTGTTCCTGCAATGAATTTACAAGGTGAAGCGGCTCCGGGATTTTCCTCAGGCGATGCCATGAACAAGATGGAAGCACTGATTGCTCAACTCCCTGCCGGGGTAGGTTACGAATGGACCGGTATATCACTCGAAGAAAAAACGTCGGGTAATCAAGCACCCTTGCTTTATGCATTGTCACTGCTTATCGTATTTTTGTGTCTCGCAGCACTGTACGAGAGCTGGTCTATTCCATTTGCGGTCATGTTGGTTGTTCCTCTGGGTGTTCTAGGGGCGGTTATCGCAGCGCTTGGGCGTGGTTTAGAAAACGACGTGTTCTTTCAAGTAGGCTTATTAACAACCGTCGGCGTTTCTGCTCGAAATGCTATTCTGATTGTTGAATTTGCTAAGGATCTGCAAGCACAAGGAAAAGAGTTACTGGAGGCTACATTAGAGGCCGTGCGACTTCGTTTACGCCCTATTCTCATGACGTCACTGGCGTTTACGTTCGGTGTGCTGCCATTGGCAATTTCAACCGGCGCCGGCGCGGTCAGTCGGCAAGCAATCGGTACCGGCGTCATTGGCGGTATGCTTGGCGGCACCATTTTAGCAGTATTCTTTGTGCCCTTGTTATTCTACGTAGTCCGTAAACGTTTTCCGCCAAAAGTTCGCGATGAAGACTAACCACAACGACGGATAACAGCAGAAGTTATACTTTCATGCTAAGGTTGAGTCAGGTATCTGGCTCAACCTTTTTTTGAGGTAATGACGATATGTTGTACCGCTACTTTCTTATCATTGTTGCCTGCATAGCATTACTTATAGGCGTACAAGTACCTAATTTTGTTACCCAGTACGAACAACGATTGGACGCCCAGTGGACCGAGGCTATGGTTTATTACAATCAATATCAGGCCATAGCTGATCAATATTTTGAAGGAGATATGAATGCATTGCTACAACATCACGAACAAAGTAGCGATGAAGTCTTCCGAGCCGAATCCGAACCTTTGTCCACTCTACTGGAACGAGTACGAAATTATGAGTATCAGCGCCGCCAACTGGATACAACCATGTGGGGCAAACTTTGGTTTTTAGCGCATTCTGCCGACCATAAGTTAGTCGACGGAACCTGGCGCAATTACAGCTTCACGGTACCACTCACACAAACCGCACTGATACTCGGCATCATTTTTATGCTGGTCGTGGTGGTCGTGGTAGATGGCTGTTGTAGCGGTTGTCGTCACTGGTTGCGGCGGCGGCGCGCTAATCGTCCTTCACGCGGTATTCGCCGTCAATAACACTGGCGTCACGGCTATTGCGCCGCTGTTGTTGAGCTGCCTCGTTTTGCTCACGCGCTTGTTGCTGCGCCTGTTTGGCCGCACGGCCAAACTGCCACATA
>DASSWH010000112.1:0-5133 GCA_035705175.1 Pseudidiomarina sp. | reverse complement strand
AAAGGTTTATAAGGGCTATAAAAAACCGCGTCACTTCGACGACAACCTCTTAGTGATTGGTGCAGGAAGCGGTGGCTTAGTCAGCGCTTATATCGCTGCCGCAGTGAAAGCCAAAGTGACCTTAGTTGAGCGTCATCAGATGGGGGGTGACTGCCTCAATACGGGTTGTGTTCCATCCAAAGCGCTTTTGCATGTAGCCCATGGTCGACATGCCGCGGCGAGACTCGCTCGGCAGGGTGCACCAGTCGATCTAAAACCGGTCAATTTTGCGCAACTGATGGATTCGGTGCAAAACGTCATTCAAACCATCGAGCCACATGACTCACCTGAACGTTATGAAAGTCTCGGCGTTCACGTGATGCAAGGTTATGCGCAACTGGTCTCGCCGTGGGAGGTTGAAATTACCGATAGTGACGGGACTAAGTCTCTGCGTACGGCCAAATCGATTGTTTTGGCGACGGGAGCGCGACCATTTGTACCGCCAATCCCCGGCTTAGATACAGCTACCTATGTCACTTCCGACAATCTTTGGGAATTACGCACACAACCGCAGCGTTTAACTGTGCTGGGTGGCGGTCCAATCGGCGCCGAACTGGCGCAAGCGTTTGCACGATTGGGCACTGAAGTGACCGTGATTGAGATGCAGGAGCAATTGCTGCCTCGTGAAGATGCTGATGTTGCAGCGCTGGTAGAACAGCAATTCGAAGCAGATGGTATCCACTTAAGACTCGGTTGGAAGGCCATTGAAGTTTCGAATAATGGGGCGCAAACGCTCACGATCGAGCGCAACGGTCAGCGCGAATCGATCCCCTCTGACTTAATACTGGTCGCAGTGGGTCGCGCCGCTAACTTGCAGGGCTATGGTTTAGAGACGCTGGGCATCGACACGGAGCGTACCATCGTCACAAACGAATTCTTACAAACCACCTATCCGAATATTTATGCCGTTGGCGATGTGGCAGGACCCTATCAGTTCACCCATACAGCAAGTCATCAAGCCTGGTATGCCGCGGTCAATGGACTTTTTTCACCATTTAAAAAGTTCAAAACTGATTATCGAGTGATTCCCTGGGCAACCTTTATTCAGCCAGAAATTGCGACTGTCGGGCACACGGAACGTTCAGCGCAAGCGGCAGGTATCGATTACGAATTAACGACTTACGGCATTGATGATCTGGATCGAGCGATTGCGGATGATGCAGCCTATGGCATGGTCAAAGTCCTCACCGTTCCGGGTAAGGATAAAATCATCGGCGTGACCATCGTGGGAGCGCACAGCGCTGATCTCCTCGCTGAGTTTGTGCTGGCTATGAAACATGGGCTAGGATTGAAGAAAATTCTTGGTACCATTCATATTTATCCAACGATGGCGGAAGCCAATAAATTCGCTGCGGGAAACTGGCAGCGTGCGCACGCACCTGAACGAATTTTGGGCTGGCTAGCTCGATTTCATCGTTGGCGCCGCGGTGGAAAGGACGATAAAGATTGAAAACAACAACGATCTGGCAGTGTCTGCTGCTAGCAGTCGCCACAATATTGAGTACGGCCGCTGTAGCCAGCGACAGTTGGGAAAAAACGGTAACCGCTGCACGAGGAGAAACAGTTTATCTCTATGCTTGGGGTGGGTCTAGTGAGGTCAATCAGTATTTACGTTGGGTTGCTGAAGAGGTTGAGGCTCAGTATCAGATCCGTCTTGTGCATGTCAAAGTGGCTGATATCGGCGAAGCGGTAGCTCGACTATTAAGCGAGAACGAAGGCTTCAGCGCGGTCGATATGTTGTGGCTCAATGGAGAAAATTTTCATCAACTGAAAACCGCGAATGAATTGCTGGGTGAGCTCCCCAGTCGTATACCGAACGCGCAGGCTATTCGCTCAGATATTCCGTGGCAATCAGATTTCGGAGTCCCTGTTGAGGGTTTCGAGCTACCCTGGGGGATTGGTCAATTTCATTTGATAGTGCGCTCGAGCCTCCTGCAGGAATTCACTCAAAATGGTCAGTTATCGCCGCAACAATTACTCGCGTTTGCGCAGCGATATCCACAGCGAGTCAGTTATCCAAAACCGCCCGAGTTCCACGGTACTACATTCTTAAAAAGCCTATTGCACGCCCTGCACAATGACTCGGAGTTGTTTACTCGAGCGCCTAGCGTCACGAGTCGGCTCGCTCTGGAACCTTTATGGGCATTCTTAAATCAATTGCATCCGTTACTGTGGCGAGAAGGACAAGATTTTCCCAGCGGTGCTGCATTTCAGCAGCAAATGTTGGCAAATGGGCAGTTGGATGTCGCCGTATCCTTCAATCCACAAGAATTATCGGTAGCGCAACGACAAGGTCGTTTGCCCGAAGGATTGGAGCGCGTCGTTCTTGGTCCTGGAGCTGTCACCAATAGTCATTATTTGGCGATTGCGAAACGCACCCGAGTACCCCACGCAGCGCAAGTTGTGATGAATTATCTGTTAAGCAAAGAAGCACAGCTACGCAAACGGGATGGTTCGGGTTGGGGCGATCCTGCTGTCATTGCGTTACCCGACGATTCGCGCCAGCCTTCGTTATTACCAGCTGTTGCTGAGATGCATATAGGCTGGGTGGAATTGCTTGAATCGGGTTGGCTAGAGCGTTATCAACAATGAGATATCCGCACCTGCTGCTGATTATTGTCGTTGTTATTGTTGGCTTACCGCTACTCGCCGTTGTGCCGAGTGTCGCGAACTTTGTCTGGAATCAGGATCTGAGCAACGTGTTGATTCAGCTCGTTGATTATCCCGGTTTCACGACTATGCTATCGCATTCGGCCGTGGCTGCAGTCGTTACGCTTACGATAGTCACGGGGTTGGCGTTAGTGAGTGCGCGATATCTGTATACGGAACGCGCTCAGCCCCACAAGGGCGGTTCTGTCGGTATGGGCTGGATGGGTATTTTGAGCATGCCGCATTTGGCGTTTGCGGTGGCCATTTTATGGCTGGCTGCACCGACCGGATGGCTTTGGCGCTTGGTTCCAGTTGAGTCGCCGTGGATGCCGTGGTTTGATCGACAGTACATGGTGAGTTTGTGGATTATTTTAATTGCCAAAGAACTGCCATTTCTTTGGTTTATGACGCTGAGAGCGTTACAACAGCTACCATTCGAGCGCTGGCTGCTGGTTGGGCGTAGCCAAGGGCACAGTGAGAGTCGAACGTGGTGGTTGGTGGTTATTCCTGCGTTGCTGCAACGTCTGCGCTTACCACTTTGTGTAGTTGCCGTTTACAGCCTCACAGTGGTTGATTTAGCTCTCTTTGCTGCACCGCAAACACCGGCACCATTAGCCGTTCAGGTCGCACAGTGGCAACTCGAATTTGATCCACAGAGTCAATTGTTAGCGTTTGCTGGCAGTCTGCTACTTCTGATTCTCGCTGGACTCATGTGCGGATGGGTGTGTTTGCAAGAACGATTTATCTTTCACTGGTGTCAACGATTACTATCCCGCTCGTTATCGACCACAGAATCCTGGCTCTTCAGAGTGTCTGTGGTGGGTCACTATTTGCCGAAACTCTTTGTTTATCTTGCCATAGTGCTATTCATTGCACTGCTTGCGCTTGTGCATGGACACGGTTGGTTTTATCCCGCGTTAGTGCCACAACAATGGGACCTCGCACTGTGGCAACGTGAGTGGCAATACGTAAGCGACGGAGCTTGGCGATCGCTATGGATTGCAATGGGTGTCGCGAGTATCAGCCTCGTATTGTGTGTAATAACCGCTGAGTGGCAGCGCGCGCGCCAACAAAAAATACCACGGGCACTCTTGTTGCTGCCATTATTAGTGCCGCAAATCTTTCTTGTTCTCGTCTGGATTCCCTGGAGCCAGACCGAGCTTCTGTGGGTGGTCTGGGCACATGTGCCGTTTTCCTATGCGTATGCACTGTTGGCCTATTTACCTGCGGAAGAACGCTTTGAGCAACGATATTTGCAACAAAGTCAAACGTTCGGCTATTCATTTTGGCAGGCGTGGTGGCGAACTAAGCGCCCGTTATTACAAGTACCTTTGCTCACCGCTTTTGCTCTAGCCATGCTGGTTAGCATTGCTCAGTATGTTCCAACTGTATTCATTGGTGGGGGACGTGTGCCCACCTTGACCACCGATTTTGTTGCGCTTAGCAGTGGATCGAATGTCTCGATGCAAGCGCTCTATGCGCTGACAATGTGGTTGTTGTGTGCAGTAGTATTGATCCTGATTAAACCACGGCGGAAAAATAGTAGTGAAGGGGAGATGCGATGAGCGATTCCGTGGTGTTAAGCACCAGTCCAATTCATATTCGTTGGCGTGATCATCAGGTCGACTTGCCTGCTCTACAGGTGAATAGCGGTTGTGTATTAGGGGTGATGGGCCCGAGCGGCAGTGGTAAGTCAACCTTGTTACGTTGGTTATTAGGTGACGTTCCCAACTATGTGCAAGTACAGGGAAAAATATACGTGTGTGGTGAGCGCGTTGATGCGCTTCCAATTGCAAAACGTTCGATGGGAATCGTTTTTCAAGATGTTCTTTTATTTCCCCACTTGTCGGTGCTGGATAATCTCTTATTTGCACTGCCAGCGGAATATCGGAAGAATCCTCGCAATGACCAAGTGGAACGTGTAGTCAGTGAATTGGAGCAGGTACAACTCGTCAAATATGCGAAAGTATTACCAACGGCGTTAAGTGGAGGGCAACGTGCTCGAGTCGGATTATTGCGCGCCTTAATCAATGAGCCACGCGTGTTGTTGCTTGATGAGCCGTTTGCTGCGCTGGACCAGTCACTGCGCGAACGCATCCGAGACTGGGCATTTCAACGTTGTCAGGAGCGGGGCATTGCAACCGTGATGGTGAGCCATCAGCACGACGATTTTAATACAACCACCGAAAATCAGGTGGCCGTTATGCAATGGCCAGAGTCACAATTATGATTGATCCACTCCTCAATCGAACCCTACGTCCGTTGCTGACAACTCTCGCCCGTCCACTCGTAAGGCGCGGCGTTCGAGCTGATCAAATTACGCTAACAGGCTTTGTCGTGGGGTTGCTTGCGGTACCGGCGTTGGCGCAGCAATGGTATGCGTTGGCGCTTGTATGCATACTCAGCAATCGTATTGCTGATGGACTCGACGGTGCTGTCGCTCGT
>DASSWH010000111.1:0-3039 GCA_035705175.1 Pseudidiomarina sp. | reverse complement strand
TATAAAAGCTATTCGCTTGTAACAATCGTGGTGTCCGGTCAAATTCACTTACGAAGCCGCCCTCTTTCGAATCGATCAATTCAGGCCAAAAGAAGATCACAAATAACGCTCGCCACATGTTATTTTCACTATGAAAACACCTCCTCCCATGTCGTTCATGCCAAGCCATTACACCGCGCTCGACAGCACCGCGATAGGCTTCATCAATCGCGACTTCAGGGAGCGAGTTGCGTAACAAATCAGTGAGTATACTGGTGCGTTTACCGCCCACTTTCCGTGCCACAAAGTCTTCCGCAAACAAAGCCAATGAATCATCGAGAGGATCATCAATAATGGCTTTCGCAAGTTCAATGGCCGCAGCATGATTACCACATTGGAAAAGTAACCTAACCGCTTGTTCTTGCGCTTTGGGGTGCAGTGTTTCTCGCCAGATAGCGCACGCACGTTGCGGATTCGTAACTTTTAACGCATCTCCGTAATAAAACCGACAACTTGCAGCCAGCCGCTCAGCATGATGTCCAATTGGTGCTGGCCAGTCTTCAATCGCATCTACCTCGAAAGGTTCAGAAATGCCATCCGCTAGAAGCCGTCTTAATTCACTGTAATAAAAGGCGGACTCTGCCTCTGCAATACTCGCATAACGTGGTGAACTCTCGTTCGTGACTATTGCTTGCTCATGCGTGGTTCGAATGCCCAAATCACGCAGCGAAAACTGTTTAAAGTCAGTTTCCATACGGCCAAAGTAGATAAATAGTAAGTAACGAATGGTGGTTTCAAGATCGCTATGAAGGGCAACAAAGGTTTTCGCGATGCTTAAATTTCGAACCGTTACGTGATGAAGCTGAGAGCAAGCGTCAAGCCAGTGTTGTTTGGACGCACTTTTTCGAATCTGCAGTGCTATTGCAGCATCTGCGTCACTATAGACGCGTTGTAAATCACTTTTGGTCAACACTCTCAGAAATGACTTGAGATTGTTGGTATTGATAAGCGTCGTAGCGGTGCCAATCCAATGCTTGTTTTCGAGTGCTGCTAATGCCTGTTGCCAGGTGGGAATTTCCGGATAATTAAGAGTTTCCCGACGCACCCATGGTTGACTGCGATTGATGATCCGAACGATGATTGCTTGTTCTGCTTGTTGGGCGACCTGAAACTCACGTATAAAAGCTTGGTCTGATTCACGCAATAAGTGAGCAAAATGCTCCCCGATGGTTTGCAAAAACTCATGGAAATGAGTCAGATAGTAGAACTCAGGTAAGGTTTTTTTCATGCGCTCACTAACAACCTAGCCGAAAACCGGGATTTTGAACTAGCGGTGTTTATATTGCGTCGGACAGTAGCCGCGGTCAACCTTAGGTGAGCGAAGTTTTTGATGTTTTGTAGCGCGACCTGATACTCGAGCTCGCCACAAACGAAACGAGCTGGCACAAAGTTGGGCTCGCATCAACCGAATCACCTCGGGCTCGGACAATCCATACAGGGCTTCAATCGCTTCAAATGGCGTTCTGTCTTCCCAAGCCATCTCGATGATTCGAGAGCTATCCTCAGGAGAAAAACGGAATAATGGCATTTTGTATCCTCGTGGTTACACCGCTATGGATACGAATTGATACTTACCGCGGATCAAAAGCGCGTATCGTCCTCACAAGGAACATCATTCTGATTACCATCCATACGCGTGTCTGGGCAGAAATGATGAAAATACTCGGCTTCATCTCTGGAGTTCATTTGACTGCAATAACGCCGACCGTCGCACTCAAAACGATCGTCTGGTTGCGGTTTCTTTTTTACCACTAACTTTGCCGCTATTTGGTCTAACGCTGGCGGTGAATCCCAGCTCCAGCCATGTTGCGTGTGGGCATATTTGTAGGCAGCAGCCAAAACTAAAGCGGTCAATACGAGCTTACGAATCATGCATACAAGTCCTCTAGAATCAGACTAATTGTATGCCGTTTATATCAATATACAAGTAAAGATAATGTAAAATATTGACCGCTTTATTCGATTACTGACTTGGTTTCTCAAAGGTCACCGCAGTGCCGTAAGCAAGCAATTCAGCGGCACCATGTGCGAGCATCGATGTTGAAAACCTGACACCAACAATAGCGTCCGCCCCCAATTCTCTTGCTTCATCGGCCATTCTATCGAGGGCCTGCTCGCGACTCTCGCCAAGTAGTTTGGTGTAGTCATGAATTTCCCCACCGACTATATTTCTAAATACCGCTAGAATATCGCGCCCGATGTGACGGGCACGAATTGTATTGCCACGAACTAAACCTAAATGTTCTTTGATGGTTCGTCCTGTCACACTCTCAGTTGTTACGATTAAAATAGAACTCATAATTGTACTCGCTTATATCGGTCAGTTTTGGCTGCTATAAATCGTTGCCGCGCTACACTGACAAAAAGAACCACCAATCCGAGCCAGAAGCCACTGACTACGAATCGAACCCACATAGGTACATCTATATCAATCCAGAACAAATAGGCTCCATAACCACTCAATGGAATTATCGTGACAAGGAGTAACAACCAACCCAAACGCTGCATCAATATACTCGGTTTATCATTCACAATAGCCATAACGCGTTCCTTATCGGTAGCACCGGGCAATTCGCTACGCAATGCATCTTGAATAGCAGTAATGTCTGCCAATTGTTGTTGGCATGAGGCACAGTTTGCAAGATGTATACGAACCTGCTGACCTTCCTGCTGGGTGAGTTCTTCATCAAGGTAACCTGACAAGAGTGGCTCTATTGCCCCGCATGAATACGGTAACTGCTGACTCATTACGATTCTCCCATTCGATTGACGATGATGTCCTTTAATGCCAGTCGAGCGCGGTGCAAACTAGACATCACGGTACCCACCGGAATGTTTAGAATCGCTGCAATATCTGCATAGGTGCATTCGTTTAGTTCACGCAACACCAAGAGCTCACGCTGTTCAGAAGGTAATTCAGCGAGGGCTTTCAGCACCACCGCGCGAAGTTGCGTTTGTTCAAGCCGTTGCTCAGGATCTGTCGTAAGCGGTGCAACTAGT
>DASSWH010000110.1:0-3106 GCA_035705175.1 Pseudidiomarina sp. | reverse complement strand
GTCATGACCCAACGTCCAGATCTCGCGCAAGTAGCGTTGCCAGCAGTCGGTGTACTCGACATGTTGCGGTATCACACCTTTACTGCAGGGGCGGGCTGGGCTTATGACTATGGCACAGCAGAAGACAGTCCAGAGATGTTTGAATACTTACTGGGCTATTCGCCGGTACATAATGTTGAAGCGGGCGTGAACTATCCAGCGACCTTAATCACCACTGGTGATCACGATGACCGTGTTGTTCCTGCACACTCATTTAAGTTTGCGGCGCAATTGCAAGCGAAAGATGGCGGTGAGAATCCGCAACTCATTCGCATTGAAACAAATGCCGGGCATGGCGCTGGTACACCTGTTTCAAAAACCATCGAGCAGTATGCAGATATCTATGGTTTCACACTATGGAATATGGGCTTCAAAGAGTTACCTAAACAGTAACTGTTCAACTTTACGATGGAAGGCCGTGCTGAATTTCAGTACGGCCTTTTTTGTTGCGATATTGCAAATTAAAATGTTAAATTGCTGTTTCAATTGAATGTGAATGGATCAACCCGAATGAAGACAAAGCATTGCTTGGGATTGCTACTGCTAGGCAGTTGCATTCTATATAACCCCGAAATTCAAGCATTGGATGTGCAGCATGATTTCGAAGTTGCCTATCGTGATTATCAAGCGCTATTAAACGCGGACTCGAGTCCCCGCCACGATCTCTCGATTGCTGCACTCCATGCTTTCGAAACCGGCAAAGCCTACTTTGGTGAAGATTCACTCAACACCGCAAATTTAGCGATCAATTTTCTCAAGACAGCGACTCATCCCGCTAAACATCATGAAAATTCACGCGCAATAGGTGAATTAGTTTTAGACGTATACGAATCACAAGTGGATAAGACCGATGCACGCTGGCTCGATGCCTATATTGCCGCCATGTCGGTGCCGTTTTCGATGGCAAAGAAAAGACGACTTCGCGATGATTACTTAGATTTTATCGAACCTTTGCAAGAGGTAAATCCTGAACTCTATGCGTTGACATTGGTAGATGGCGTCAAGTCATGGAACAACGATAAGTTCGATCTGGCAGAGATTATAGAGCCACGTTTAGCGAATCTGAAACAAAAGCTGCCAGAGTCAAATCCAGGCGTGCTGCAGTTAGAGCTATATCTGGGTAATTTCTATATGAACACACGCAGCTATGATAATGCCATTGAGAGCTATCACCGTGTTATTAACAGTGATTTAGATGACACGGCAGCAAGTCAAAGAGCGGTTCTGCTTTCGCACGCTGCGTTGGTTCAGTTGTATGAACAAGATGGTAAAAGTGAGCTTGCTACCGAGCATTGCTTAGCTATCGGTTCAATGCAACCCTGGCGCCCAAACCAGAAGCCAGAGCCCCTATTTCGAGTAAGTGCTGCATATCCGGTGGCGTACGCTTTAGAGCGAATGAGTGGTTCGGTAGCCTTGCGATTTGATATAGACACATCTGGTTTCGTCACGAATTTACGTACCGTTGACGCTGAGGATGTACCACGACTATTCGTTAAAAGTGCAAAAGAAGCAGTTCAGCGGTGGCGGTATGCACCTAAATTTGAAGACGGCAAGCCGGTTGTCGCCAAAGACCAAATGGTTCAGATAGATTACTCGATTGATGGATGAAGGCGTCTTTCCTGAAGCTCTTTAATTTGGCGGGGCTTCAGGACCTTCAATGGTTGTAACGGAGATAATATTGCGTGCAATCGCGCCCGGAAGATCGCGTTCGAGAGTCGGTTTTGCTTCTTCAAATGGAATGTTCAGCTCCATAACACCCCAAGCTTGGTTACGGCCATGAACTTTACCTGCATACAATGCTAAATCTGCCAATTGCAGGGTTTGTTCCCAGTCCATTTCATTGTTATTCAAATCGGCAAACGGAAAACTAATAAAGCCTGCGGTTGCGGTAACGCGAAGTGGTGTTCCATCGCAGTCAATTGGTTTGGCTCCAATAGCATCAAGCACACGTTTCGTTAGGCGCGGCAACGCATCATGTTCAGCTTCAGTAAGATAAATCAGAAACTCTTCACCACCCCAGCGAATGATCTTATCGGTATCTCGAGAAATCTCGCGTAGTCGATTGGCAACTTCAACGAGTACCAAATCACCACAAGCATGACCGTAATGGTCGTTGATGCGTTTAAAGTGGTCAACATCGAGCAAAATCATAGCATCTTCGGTTGCATTATCCTTGCTACGTCGTTGCTGTTGCTGCAACTCTTGCTGTAAGGCTCGACGATTAAGCAAGCCGGTCAGCGGATCACGAATCGATTGATCGGCCAATTGTGTATTTGCTTCCGCCAGTTTAAGGTTGGCGCGCCGAGCAGAACGATACAGCATAAAGACGATGACAATCGCAAATACAGCAACCAGAACAAACAATCCCAAAATCAACTGGCGTTGTTTTTCGTTTTCAAGCAACTGTTCGCGCAGCTCGTTTTGTTGCTTGAGCAACTTAATTTGTTGTTCTTTATCCTTGGTGTCGTACAAACTTTGCATGTCAGCGATATGACGTTGTTGCTCGGTGTCATAAATAATTTCTCGAAGTTCGCGTTGTTCAAGCAAGGCCTCAGCTTGTTGCTGATACAAACCTGCAGTGCCATAAGCATCAGCAAGTTCACCAAGTGTTTCAGCGACTTCGATACGAATGGCGTTTTCCCGGAAATAATCCATGGCCTCGGTCATCTTGGGGAAGCCTTCTTCAAAGCGCCCTTGCTTAACATCGACCATGCCTAAGTTGAACTGAATCAACTGTAATGTGTATTCATCGCCCAATTTTTCCGCAATTTTATTTGCGCGCAGAAGGACTTCACGAGCATCAGCATAGTCTTTCGTGCGAATATCAATATCACCAATATTATTGAGCACGATCACTAACAGTTCGTTAGCATCAGTGCGCGTTGCGAACTGCTCCAAGTTTGTATAGGTCGTCAGTGCCGCTTCATAACGTTCCAATGACGTTTCTACAAATCCTTTCAGCAACATAAAATTGCCGTAATACATGTGATTGAGTTCTTGCTCTGCAGTTTCAGCGAGACCTTCTGAAATGACCTCAAGCGCCGCGTCATACTTCTTCAGCTCGGTG
>DASSWH010000109.1:0-5848 GCA_035705175.1 Pseudidiomarina sp. | reverse complement strand
GGCACAATTTCATCACGCAACGTGTTGTTTGGCGCATGCAATGAAATGGCAAGGGCCACGTCAATTTGTTCTTTCAGCTTATCGAGTGCCGGCACCACACCAGAAGTACTCAAGGTGACGCGACGTTTGGATAAACCAAAGCCCCAATCGTCTAACATCAATTCCATAGCTGGCACCACGTTATTAAGATTGAGGAGTGGTTCGCCCATGCCCATCATGACTACGTTGGTGACGGCTTTAACATTGGTGTCGCCAAAGGCACCGAGCAGCTTGCTCACCCGCCACACCTGACCGATGATTTCGGCGGTGCGGAGATTGCGGTTAAAGCCTTGCTGACCCGTAGAACAGAACGTGCACTCGAGTGCGCAACCTACCTGCGAACTCACACACAACGTCGCTCGGTCGGTTTCAGGAATCCAGACGGTCTCAACATCCTGGCCATCGAACAAGGTCATCACGAACTTGATGGTACCATCGGTCGATTGTTGTTGTGTGCGCACTTCAGGTGCACGAATTTCTGCAATTTGCTTCAGTTTTTCACGCAGCGCTTTGTTCAGATTGGTCATCTGATCAAAGTCATCGACACAAAAGTGATAAATCCACTTCATAACCTGATCGGCACGAAATGGCTTCTCACCGAGTTCCTGAAAAAACTCACGTAAGCCGGCACGATTCAAATCGAGCAAATTCACTTTCTTATCAACAGCGTTCATAAAAACCTAACTACAGTAAAACGTGAATAGTGAATAGTGAACTGACACAACAGACCGAGCTCTTTAGCTGGTTCTGTTACCTGTTAACAGTTCACTATTCCCTGTGGTTTAGCGGGTGCGCGAGCAGAGTTCTTCTTCAGTGAAGAAGTATGCAATTTCGCGAGCTGCAGACTCAACTGCATCTGAGCCATGTACCGCGTTTTCATCGATAGATACAGCATAGTCTGCGCGCAGAGTTCCTGCCAACGCGTCAGCTGGGTTGGTTGCGCCCATGATGTCGCGATGACGACGGACAGCGTTGTCTGCTTCCAGAACTTGTACCATGATTGGACCAGAAGTCATGAAGTCAACCAATGCACGGAAGAATGGACGCTCTTTGTGTTCTGCGTAGAAGCCTTCTGCTTGCTCGGTGCTCAAATGCATCATCTTTGCAGCAACGATGCGGAAGCCAGCTGTTTCAAAACGGTTGTAGATAGCGCCGATCACATTTTTGCCAACAGCATCTGGTTTGATAATTGATAAGGTACGTTCTAAAGCCATGAGATTCTCCGAT
This sequence comes from Pseudidiomarina sp., assembly GCA_035705175.1. GTDB lineage: Bacteria > Pseudomonadota > Gammaproteobacteria > Enterobacterales > Alteromonadaceae > Pseudidiomarina. The sequence goes on along the minus strand of DASSWH010000109.1, from coordinate 4,582 downwards.
CAGGATGTCAAATTTTTCAAATAGAAAATTGAGGTTAAAAACAGTCGCGCGGATTATACGTGAGTGCGGCTCGAGTTGAAAGCTCGAACCACGAGTACTGGTGAATAGTGAACAGTGAACAGATAACAGTTAATTGCTGCGAGCGAGGGGTTGCGGTTCACTATTCACTATTCACTATTCACCATTCACTAGGGTTTTGGATGGAACTCTAGAGTGAGGTCAAAACCGCACGCTTCTGCGTATTTCTGCAATGTCTTCAAATTCGGACTGGTTCGTCCACTCTCAAGTCTTGATATATTGGTTCGCTGCGTGCCAATTCGTTGTGCAAGATCAGCTTGTGTAAGACCTGCCCGCTCTCGCATTGAGAGCAATGCTTTCAGTAATTCATATTCCGGTTTTAGCGCTTGATACGCCGCATCGAAATCAGGATTCTTACTCAGTTTCGCTTTGAGTTGTTGTAGGTTAGTCACCGTCATCATGTAGTACCTCCGCTAATCGCCTTTTCGCCAACCTGAGTTGGTTCAGTGGAGTCTTCTGAGTCTTTTTTATAAAGACGACAAGCACAATCACTGCTCGACGCTTACCAAAACCGAAAATTGCTCGCCCTAAGATTCCATCGTGAGTAAATCTCAACTCGTACAAACCATGCCCGAGAGCCTTGCTATGCGGCAATCCGAGATGCGGACCGTGTTGTTCAACAACCTCGAGCAAGTGAACAAAGCGAGCAACTAACTCGACTGGCCACCCCTTTAACTCCCTATCAAGTTTTCGATGTAACTCGACTTTCCATGTCAACGAACACCTCAATAGTATCATTATTGATACGTATAGCGAAACATCTTTTAGTCTGTCAGCGCACTCCCGCCGAGACAATTAGCGCAAGTCGTCTATAGTTGTGCGACAAGAGCGCTAACAGCGACCAGTGAACAGTGAACAGTGAATGGTGAATAGATAACAGTTGATGCCTGCCAGCGAGTGGTTGCGGTTCACTATTCACTGTTTACTATTTACTCGGATAGCTATTGGCGCGGTTCGCGATATGCGTTAGACTCAATAGCAATCTAGACGTCTATATATGAGGTGGTTATGACGCAACAAATTACTTTAGGTGGTGGTTGTTTTTGGTGTATTGAAGGCGCGTTTAAGCAGGTGCGTGGCGTGTTGAAAGCGCAGTCTGGTTATGCGGGTGGCCAGCAAGCCGACCCAACCTATGAGCAAGTGTGCACCGGTCAAACGGGGCATGCGGAAGTGGTGCAACTGACCTTCGATCCGCAAGCATTAACGGTGCGTGAGATTCTCGAGATTTTCTTTGCGCTGCATGACCCAACGCAGGTGAATCGTCAAGGCAATGATGTGGGGACGCAGTATCGGACGTCGATTTTTTATCAGACTGATGAGCAGAAACAATTGGCTGAAGACATTATTGCGGAAATGGAGCGCGAGCAAACATGGGACGCGCCTATTGTAACCACGGTTGAGCCGCTCGAGAAATTTTGGGCCGCTGAGGAATACCATGACAACTATGTCGAGCGTAATCCTCAGAACGCCTATTGCCAAGCGGTGGTGCATCCAAAACTGGCGAAGTTCAAGCGCACTTTCGTTGACAAACTGGACGGCTAAGACAGCCGTCCTATTTGAATTATGCGCAACTAGTGGTTTTCTTTCACCATATTGACGGTGTATTTGGGGATCTCAATCACGAGGTCCTCACCGCTCACTTTAGCCTGACAACTCAGGCGTGAATCCGGATCTAACCCCCAAGCTTTGTCCAGCATGTCATCTTCATTGTCATTAATTTCAGGTAATGAATCCATGCCCTCTCGGACATAAACGTGACACGTAGTACACGCACACACTTTCTCACATGCATGCTCAATACCGATGCCATTACGCAAGGCCACATCAAGCACGGTCTCGCCGTCGTTGGCATCGATTGCTGCACCCTCAGGGCAGAGCTCTTCATGGGGCAGAAACACTATCTTGGGCATAAGTACCTCACTTCTTGGAGAATAGTGAATAGTGAACAGTGAATAGTGAAAAGAAAACATTAAAAAACTGTTTAGGGTGTTCCGTTCACTGTTACCTGTTCACTGTTCACTTTGTTTTAACTACATGTCGTCGACTCGGGTGCCGGTGAGGGCTTTCCGGATCGATGCATCCATCCGTCGTGCTGCAAAGGCATCACTGGCGCGATCGACGGCGTCAATAGCCTTTTCAATCGCTTTGACATCGGTGCCTTTGCGAGCTTGATCTAAATCTTGCATGCGCGCGTCTAACAATTCGCGTTCATCGGCATCCAGTAAATCACCATCTGCGGCTAGAGCACTGCTGAGTGCCTCAAGAACGCGATCGGCCTCGACTTGCTGTTCACGCAGCATGCGCGCTTGCATATCCTGTTTCGCATTGGTCATCGATGCTTTGATCATCTCACCAATATCGTCGTCCGCCAAACCATACGAGGGCTTCACTTGTATGGATGCGCTAACGCCACTGGATTTCTCCATGGCGGTGACACTCAACAAGCCATCCGCATCCACTTGGAAGGTCACACGGATATGCGCTGCGCCAGCGGCCATTGGTGGGATATCAGTCAGTACAAAGCGCGCCAGCGAACGGCAATCGTCAACTAATTCACGCTCGCCTTGGACCACGTGAATCATCATCGCCGTTTGGCCATCTTTGAACGTGGTAAATTCTTGTGCCTTGGCAACCGGAATCGTGGTGTTTCGATCAATAACTTTTTCTACCAAACCACCCATGGTCTCTAGTCCCAGGGACAATGGAATGACGTCGAGCAACAACATATCAGAGTCTGGCTTATTACCGGCTAATATGTCGGCTTGAATGGCAGCGCCAATCGCGACCACTTCATCTGGGTCAATCGACGTCAGTGGTTCGCGACCAAAATAAGCACCGACATCGGTGCGCACTTTCGGCACGCGTGTCGAGCCACCCACCATGACCACTTCTAAAATTTCATCGGCACTGACTTCTGCATCCTTTAAAGCGCGACGACAGTTTTGCAGGGTTTTCTGAACCAGCGGCTCAATCCAACCGTCAAATTGCTCACGAGTGATAGTTAATTCGTAATGTTGCCCGGCAATATCGACCTGCAACAAGGTCTCATCAGCATCGGTGAGCGCTTCCTTGGCGGCTTTAGCCGCATTGATAAGCGTGCGCTCAGTCCGAGCGTCGACGTTGGCATCAAGTTGCCAAGCTTGCTTCAATTGCTGCACGATGAGTTGGTCAAAGTCGTCGCCACCCAGCGCGCTATCACCACCGGTTGCCAGCACTTCAAATACACCGCCAGTTAACCGGAGAATCGAAATATCAAAGGTTCCACCACCGAGGTCATAGACCGCAATTAAGCCCTCTTGCCCGGTGTCGAGACCATAAGCTACAGCAGCAGCGGTCGGCTCATTGAGTAGCCGTAACACGTTGACTCCGGCCAATTGAGCCGCGTCTTTCGTGCTTTGCCGCTGTGCATCATCAAAGTACGCTGGCACGGTAATCACCACGCCGGTGAGCTCGCCACCGAGCGCTGCTTGAGCACGCGCACTCAATGTCCGCAGAATGTCTGCTGACACTTCGACCGCAGTTTTCGCACCCGCTGAGGTATGAAATACCGGAACACCATTCTCGGTTTCACTGAGATGATAGGGGAGGTTTTGGAAATTCTTTTGTACATCAGCCACTGTGCGGCCAATGAAACGTTTGACAGAAACAATGGTATCTTCGCTGGCAATCGAAGCATCCGCATGCAATGCCAATGCGTCATAGCCAGTGAGTATGCGCTCACTACCGTAATGCACAACGGACGGCAGAATACCTCGTTCTTGATCATCACGCAGCACTGTAGCTTTGCCACTTCGCACCGTTGCAACCAATGAATTGGTCGTACCGAGATCAATACCCACGGCGAGGCGGTGTTGATGGGGGGCGGTGCTCTGTCCGGGTTCAGCTATCTGGAGTAAGGCCATACTACCTCTTTGAGTTCGCTTTTAGCTCTTCGACACTAGCTACAAGTGAAAAGTAAACAGTTAACAGTTAACCGAAAACCTTGGCTCTATAGCAGTGCATTATAAGTCTTTGGCGTCGAGTTCGTAGTCGAGCTTGTGCATAAACTTGAGCTTTCGTACGACGTTCGCTGCCGCGTCATTATCTTCGCTTTCGAGTAAGGATTCGAGTTCGGTCTGCAATTGTTTGATTTCAGCGTCGAGCTCAGTTTGTGCAGCAGCAACGTCTTCTGCTGTACTGAGATCATCGAGTCGTTCACGCCATTCCATTTGCGCCATCAAGAACTCAGGGTCTTGTAGCGTCTGTTGCTCGTGCTGCAAGTCAATACCGCGTAACTCGAGCATATATTCAGCTCGCGAGAGCGGTCGACGGAGGGTTTGATAGGCATCGTTGAGCTGCGACGTGCGTTGCACCGCGAGTAATTTATCGCGCTGACTCGCATTCGCAAACCGATCCGGATGCAGCGTTTGCTGCAAAGTTCGGTAGCGCTGTTGTAACTCCGCCGCATCGATAGCGAATGCGGCGGGTAGACCGAACAATTCAAAATGATTCATACGCTTAAACA
>DASSWH010000108.1:0-4420 GCA_035705175.1 Pseudidiomarina sp. | reverse complement strand
CATGACAGGGAGAGTTGGGATGTCGGCGGAGTTAGCGATTGCGCGGGTCTATACTCGCGCGCTGCAGGGAATTGATGCGCCGCTGGTGACAGTGGAAGTATGTTTGGCGGGTGGCTTGCCCGCATTTGCCATCGTGGGATTACCACAGACGGGCGTTAAAGAAGCTCGGGACCGAGTGCGATCAGCATTGATGGCCAGCGGTTATGATTTTCCTCGCGCCAAGAAGATTACAGTGAATTTAGCACCTGCCGATTTGCCCAAGTATGGCGCTCGTTATGACTTGGCGATTGCCGTTGGCATTTTGATTGCGGATGGGCAACTGCCGGAGTCGGCAGCGGCCAGTCGTGAGTTCTATGGTGAGCTGAATCTTACCGGTGAATTGTGTGGTGTAAATGGCATTTTGCCGGCTGTACTGGCCTGTCGAAATGAAGGTCGTGAAGCGGTTATCCCACAACAAAACCAAGCGGAAGCAGGGCTGTTAAAACAGCAGCAGTGTGTTGCTGGGATTCATTTACGTGATGTGGTTGAGCATCTGCAAGGACCGCAACGACTGCCGAATATTGCTACACAGAAAAATCCTCAAACCGACGAGAATCAGCTTCCTACAGGCGTTGGCGATATCTCGGACGTGATTGGTCAAGATCAAGCGAAGCGGGCTTTGCTCCTAGCGGCAGCAGGTGGTCATCATGTACTTTTCGTCGGTCCGCCAGGCACGGGCAAAACCATGTTAGCGCAGCGGCTACTTGGTTTACTGCCGGCACTCGATGAAGAGGAAGCCCTCGAAGTTGCGGCGATTCGCTCGATTTCCGGCACCGCTGAACCGCATCACTGGTTGCAACGACGGCTACGCTCGCCCCATCATTCTTGTTCTGCCGCTGCGCTCGTCGGTGGAGGGAATCCGCCGCAACCGGGGGAGATTTCATTAGCGCACCGTGGTCTCTTGTTCTTGGATGAGATGGCTGAATTTACGCGCTCGGTTCTGGACTGTTTGAGGGAGCCGCTCGAATCAGGTGAAGTTACGATTAGCCGTGCAGCACATCAATTAACATTTCCAGCGCGATTTCAGATGGTCTGTGCGCTAAACCCATCTCCCTGCGGTAATTTCGACGGTACATTGGCGAGTATCCGCGCCTCGCCAGAACAAGTGAACAAGTATCTTGGACGCATATCGGGACCGCTGCTTGATCGTATTGATATGCAGGTGGAAGTGTTGCGTCAGCCAGATGCATTGCGGCAGCAACGCGAAACGATTCCCGAACCCGAAACACCCAAATGGCGGCAACAAGTCACCGCCGCACGGGCTGTACAAATAGAGCGGCAAGGCTGCCTCAATACCGACCTGCAAGCCAATCAACTGAGCACCTACTGCCGACTCAGCGCTGAGCATCATAAATTCTTAGTCACTGCTATCGAGCGATTTAACCTCTCGCATCGGGCCTATCATCGCTTACTCCGATTGGCTCGCACTATCGCGGATATTGAGGGAACAGAGTCTATTCAGCGCGGGCACCTAGCCGAGGCGCTCGGCTACCGCGCCCTCGACCGTCTACTCAGCCATCTCAAGAGCCTCTAATGACTGTGACTATATATCGACCTTGCATGACAATAGTTTATTCGCTATTGTTTACCAATAGTAAACTTTAACGATATGCATGTAATCTCAAAACAAGTTTTCCTCGATGCGATACGGTTACATCCCCAGCGAGGGCAAGCTATTTTAGATTGCTACACCGTATTGAAACGGGGCAGTTTCAATACACCAGCGCAAATGAAACAGGTTTTTAAGTCGCTGGACAACTTTAAATATCGCGACAAGTGGTGGGTCATTAACATCGCAGGAAACCATTTGCGATTGATCGCATTCATATCGTTTAGTGACAATCGAATTTTTGTGAAGCATATCGTCGGACACGCGGCATATGAAAAAATTATCGAGCAACATCGGCGGAGAAGCTCATGAACTCCATTACAGCATCGTCTCCTGTTATCAATGAAGTCATCAATTCGATGAACTCAACAATGCCTTGGTTGCGAGGTATATCATCTGGTGAAGAGCGAGATGAAGCGCTGCTTCTCCTCGAAGAATTGCTCGATGATTATGATAAAAATATCATTCTCATCGATGCAATTACTCATGCAGTTGAACGATATGAAACGAAACAAGTTGAACTAAAACGTCTGGAATACATGCAGGAACAGAATGATCCGGCAATTGCGACCTTGCGTGTGCTGATGGATCAACACCAATTAAATACAACTGATTTTGAAAATGAAATTGGTAAGCGCAGTATGGTCTCTCAGGTTTTAAATGGTCAAAAGCGCCTCACTTTTGACCATATCAAGAAGCTTTCTAAGCGCTTTGAAATCAGTCCCGCTTATTTTTTCTAGTCATCGCGGACTAGCGCTTGAGGGCTGCGGAGAACGCGGTAATGGTTCGCTCGACATCGGCAGGGCTAATGTCGAGGTGTGTCACCAATCGCATCCGCTGGGCACTGGATGTAAGAATGCCTTGTGAACGCAGAGCATCGCTGACGCGCTTAGCAGTGTCAGCCGATTCAAAGTTCGCGTACACCATATTGGTATGTTGCGGTTCGAGTCGGATGCCCGGCAAATCGTGTAAGCCTTCCCATAAATCGCGCGCGTTCGCATGGTCATCGGCAAGCCGATCAATGTGATGGTCGAGTGCGTGATCCATGGCCGCCGCAATAATTCCGGCTTGGCGCATGCCGCCACCAACCATCTTGCGCCACCGATGAGCCCGTGCAATTAATTTTTTCGAGCCCACCAAGACCGAACCAATCGGCGTACCAAGACCTTTTGAAAAGCAAATGGAAACGCTATCAAATGGACGGCAGAGTTCTTCGGCGCTCAATCCGGTCGCCACGACTGCGTTAAAGACGCGTGCGCCATCTAAATGCAATTTTAAACCGTGTTTATCGACTAAGCGTCGTGCTCGCAACATATAATCTTGCGGGATGACCTTACCGGTGTGGGTATTCTCGAGTGCCAATAATCGCGTGATCGGGAAGTGTGGATCATCGGGCTTGATGCGCTTTTCCACTTGAGCCAAATTCAGCGTGCCATCGGACTCAATTTCGAATGGCTGTGGCACAATTCCGCCCAACACGGCAGCACCGCCGGCCTCATAACGATAAGTGTGATATTCCTGGCCGACCAAATACTCTTCACCGCGCTGACAATGGGACAGCAAAGCTAACAAATTGGTTTGGGTGCCACTGGCGGCAATCAATGCCGCCTCTTTGCCAAAGAGAGCCGCGACGCGCTCTTGCAAGGCGTTGACAGTAGGGTCATCACCAAATACGTCATCACCAACCGGCGCCGCTGCCATGGCAGCCCGCATTGCCTCAGTTGGCTTAGTTACGGTATCACTACGGAAGTCAATCACCTTAGCCTTACTCACCGCTGTAACCCCAAGCTGGAGGTGGTTCATCAATCGGCTGACTTAAATCAATGTGGACGCGGAAAATACGCCCTGGACGGCGCAACTCGTATGCCATGGTTTCGGCGTCGACAAACTCAATAGTCCACGTGTTAGTGACCGATACATCCAGTCCGTTTTCCATGAATAAAGTTTTGCTGGCTTCATCGACAGGAAAAGACTGCATCGTCGAGGTCCCTGCGTTCGTGGTTTGCCCACCATACGGAGAAACATCATCGGGCGAGCCATCTTCGTGTAAATGGATATGCTGAAAGTCGATGTAATCATCGTGTTTGGTGAGTACCCAAGTCCGTGAGCGATCGTCACCAACATGCAAAGGCATTCGAATAACATCGTCTTCGCAGTCACGAATGTGCACGACTAAGGGCTTATTCCAAGCTTCGCTCGGCGCGTTATCTTCGACGATCTCAGCCGCAAAGCTTTGTCCGCAAAAAGGTTCGAATGCAGCGAAGAACTCGGCTTGTGGATTCACCGCGGGACGCGGATTACAGGCTGCGAGTAAGGTCAGCGTTGCGGCTGACAAGAGGAATGTACGCATAAATGATGAACCCCATTGCTAGAGAGAATGTAAAACGACTGGCCTACATGATGCCATAGAATAAGTCAGTGTACATTTGTCTAACGGCAAATTGGCATCTAAACGGCGCATCATGGATAATAGCCGCACAGAAATGACTCAAATCCTGATTCAGCAACAAAATTGGACACACCATGAAGGTTTATCAAAACGTGCTTGAAATGATCGGCAACACGCCGATGGTCAAAGTTTCTACCATCGATACGGGGCCCTGTGAACTCTATCTCAAAATGGAGCTGATGAATCCGGGTGGTTCGATCAAAGACCGGATTGCGGTGAGCATGATCGAAGCTGCAGAGCGTGAGGGCAAATTGAAGCCTGGCATGACCATTATTGAGGCTACTGCCGGTAATACTGGTTTAGGCTTAGCGCTTGTGGCTGCG
>DASSWH010000107.1:0-3645 GCA_035705175.1 Pseudidiomarina sp. | reverse complement strand
GTTTTTTTATTTCCAATCAGACGAAGGTGTCCTACTCTCGAGTAGGGCGAAGCAGGGAATTCGAAAGCCTAATTGTTTAGGCTTTCGCCTGCGCAGCGGGACGAGCTCTGCGAGTCCCTGGCAAACCGCCAGGCTTCAAATAAACAAACCTCAGCCCAATGGGCTGGGGTTTTTTTTGTGAACAGTGAAAAGTGAACAGGGAATAGCAAACCTAAAGACTAAAAGGCGCGCTCTTTTTAGGTTTTGTCTTTTCTGTTATCTGTTCACTATTCACTATTCATTGTTCACTGTTCCCTATCCTTTCGTCTAATTCCATTCTGATCTAATTCAGTCCAAACTCGTGTATGTACTTTGTTAGCTATACGCTATGCTTACTGTACTTACAATTCAGAAATAAGAGTGAGGATAAAATGGATTACCGTACTCGATCTCCAAATTTTCGTTTCAAATTGCCTTTTGCGTTGGCGCCTCTTGCGCTCGCCACAGCTTTTATATTACCAACTAGCGCGTTAGCACAGGATGCCGAGGCTGATGTCGCTGCGGATGAACGCATCACCGTTATCGGTTCACGCTTGAGTGTACGAACCGCAACTGATGGTACCGCACCGGTTGATATCATTTCCGGTGAACAATTAGCTGCAAGTGGTTTCACTGAGACTGCTCGAGCACTGCAATATGCAGTGCCAAGTTTTAACTTCCCGTCATCGTCTATTACCGATGGCTCTGATGCAGTTCGACCTGCATCGTTACGTGGTTTATCTCCGGATCATACGTTGGTCTTGATTAATGGTAAGCGTCGTCACAGTAGTGCTCTGGTGCACTTAAACGGTACGACGGGGCGCGGTAGCTCCAACGTTGATTTGAATGCCATCCCTATTTCTGCCATCAAACGTATCGAAGTACTGCGCGACGGTGCCTCGGCTCAATACGGCTCTGATGCGATTGCGGGTGTTATCAACATCGTACTGAAAGATCAGTATGAGGGAGGTAGTGTCACTGTAAATGGAGGACAAACCTTTGAGGGTGATGGTGAACAGTATAAAGTTCACGGCAACATCGGCTTTAAGCTACCAAACGGTGGTAACTTTACAGTTGCAGCTGAGTTCCACAATAAGAACAAAACAAATCGCGCAGGTTTAGATCCCAGACAGCAATATCCACTTGTTGACGGAGAGCTTGATCCAAGAGAAGCAACATTTGACCGCCTCAGTCATCATGTCGGCGATGCTGAATTTGATAATACGTCGGTATTCTTTAATGCAAATTTGCCGGTCAGTAGCGGAGAACTGTACGCTTTTGGTGGTGTGAGCGACCGCTCTTCGCAATCGGGTGCGTTCTATCGTCGTGCATTGGACAACCGTAATATTCTGGAAGTCTATCCAGATGGCTTTCTCCCTTTGCTATCCCCGGAAACGTCCGATATCTCGACTACCGGTGGCTATCGTTTCTCTCTTGGTGAGTGGCAGGTTGATGCAAGTGCTGGGATGGGGGTTAGCGAATTTCAGTATCGTTTAGAAAACTCGATAAACGCTTCATTTGGGCCAACCAGTCCGACCGAATTTGATGCGGGTACGCTAAAACTTGAAGAAACCAATGCATCGATCGATTTTTCACGATTCATTCCTTTTGCAAATAACTCGGATTTAGCTATCGCTGGTGGAATTAGCTATCGCGAGAATACGTATATTATTGAAGCTGGCGATCCTGCATCCTATGAGGATGGTGGCTTTGATAACCGCCCAGCTGGAAGCCAAGGGTTTACCGGCTTTAAGCCTGAGTCAGAAGTTGATGAGTCGCGTGACAATATAGGCATCTATGCGGAAGTTGAAAATATGCTGACGACTAACTTCCAGTGGGGTGCTGCAATTCGCTATGAAGACTATTCTGACTTTGGTAGCAATACCAGTTGGAAGCTCTCCGGACGTTACGATATTACGGATGAATTAGCAGTTCGAGCGACAGCCAATACCGGGTTTCGAGCACCAAGTGTTCAGCAAATTTACTTCACTAACATCTCGACGCTCTTTATTAATCGAAATGGCGAACTCGTGCCTGAACAGTCAGGAACATTCAATAATATCAGCCCGGTCGCCCAAGCGCTTGAACTCGGCAACCTGCAAGCCGAGGAGTCACAGAGCTTTAGTATGGGGGTCGTCTGGAATGGCTTAAATGGGCTATCACTGACGATAGATGCGTTCCAGATTGCGGTTGATGATCGCATTATTCTATCAAGCTCGCTGGTTCCAGGTGACTCACCAGCGGTGGCTGATGCGCTAGCTGCTGCTGGAGCTGATAATGCTCGGTTCTTCATTAATGCGGTGGATACAACAACACAAGGTGTGGATGTAGTCTTAACGAAAGACTTTGATTGGGGCCGCAATGGCACTCTAGGAGTGCAAGCAGCCTATGGCTATAACAAGACTGAAATCGATGATGTGAATCTACCATCCATCCTAGGTGGTTTAGAAACCAAACTCTTTGATGGTGTCGAGCAAACCCGAATGACAGAGTCGGTTCCGCGGAACAGTGGCTCGGTTGCTTTTACTCATGATTTGGGCGATCTACAGACTCGACTGGCATTCAATTATTTTGGTGAATATGTTTTGCAGAATAACTCAGGGTTGCGAACCACGTTTGGTGGGAAGTGGATCACCGACTTATCTGCACAGTATCGCTATAACGATCAATTGACCTTCAGTGCTGGAGTTCAGAACTTGTTTGATGTCTATCCTGATGAGCAAGATCCATCGAATCAGTTCAATGGAATCTTCATCTATCCAAACACCAACGCACCGTTCGGATTTAATGGTGGCTACTATTATGCCGAAGTAACCTACGCATTCTAAATGTAGTCTAATTGACGAAATAGTATGAAAAGCCGCCAATCAATGGCGGCTTTTTTTGTTGCCTCAATTCATACGATCTATCTTTTAAGTATCGGTAAAACAATACTTTAGATGCTATCTTAAAACTTGGCACGGGAATTGAATAAGTACTATCGACAAGTGGCAACACATAACTAAATTTGCAGAATGAAAGAGGTGAACAATGAGTATCTTCACACGTGCTAGCGATATTATCCAAGCAAACGTCAATGCGTTGTTAGACAAAGCAGAGCAACCCGAGAAAATGGTGCGCTTAATGATCCAAGAAATGGAGGAAGCTATTGTTGAGTTGCGTGGCCTAGCCGCACAGCAAATTGCCGAGCAAAAGCGTATTGATCGTGAGCGAGATAACTGCGAAAAATCAGTTGAGCAGTGGCAAGCGAAAGCAGAAAAGGCACTGGACCATGATCGTGAGGATTTAGCGCGCGCCGCTTTGGAACATAAGCTACAAGCAACTCAGCGTCTAGAGTCGCTTGGTAAAGAAGCCGACTACGTTGCGAATCAACTTGCACCACTGAGTGCGGATATTGAACGCTTACAAGTTAAGCTCACTGAAGCTCGCACGAAAGAGCGTGAATTGCACAAGCGACTTGATTCCGTTGCAGTCAAACTGCGCTCTCAGCAAATTAAATCTGCTGATGCGATGAATACTGCGATGAGCCGCTATGAAAATTACGAACGCCGCGTTGAAGAGCTCGAGGCAAAATTAGAAGCCTTCGATATCGGGTCGTCAAATCCAAGCCTAGAACAACAGTTTCGT
>DASSWH010000106.1:0-6810 GCA_035705175.1 Pseudidiomarina sp. | reverse complement strand
TGGGAGCAAGCTTATGTCAAATTGAATTGTGCAGCGCTCAGTGAGTCCTTATTGGAAAGCGAACTATTCGGACATGAGCAAGGCGCTTTCACTGGTGCTCAGAAGCGCCATGAGGGTCGCTTTGAACGAGCGGATAACGGCACCCTGTTTCTCGACGAGTTAGCAAATACATCAGCACTCGTTCAAGAGAAGATCCTTCGCGTTATCGAATATGGAGAATTCGAGCGTGTTGGCGGTAAGACCACCGTAAAAGTGGATGCCCGGCTGATTGCAGCAACCAATGAGGATCTTCCAGAGTTGGCTGCACAAGGCAAATTTCGGGCGGACTTATTAGATCGACTTGCTTTTGATGTCATTACATTACCGCCGCTTCGTGAGCGGCGCGATGATATTCTTGTTTTAGCCGAACACTTTGCGATCCAAATGGCACGCGAGCTAGGTTATGAGCTCTTCAGTGGTTTTACCGAATCGGCAAAGCGCGTGTTATTAGATTATCACTGGCCCGGCAATGTTCGTGAATTAAAAAATGTGGTCGAACGTTCGGTTTATCGTCTCGGGAGTGGCCACATTCCGGTCAGCACCATCGTTTTAGATCCTTTCGATAGTCCCTATCGGCCGCAAGTCGGAGCGCATCGTAAAGCAGCAAACAAGCAGACTGAGTCCGCGCTTTCAACTGACACGCCAAGACCGGATAAAGGTACTGAAGTTCTCTCTAACGATTCGCTCACCGCGCCACCATCAGCGATTGACTTTTCCGCGGGCCCCCTTGATTTTAAAGAACTTACTGCTGACTATGAGGTTCACGTGTTAAAACAAGCCTTGCAGTGTGCTCAATTTAATCAGAAAAAAACCGCAGAAATCCTTGGCCTCACCTATCATCAGCTACGTGGCTACTTAAAGAAATATGCATTACTTGAGGGACAATCATAATGGTTATCCAGCGTTTCTGGCTGGTGCTAGGATGTTGTTGTCTAGTCGCGGCTTGTGGACAAGCTGCTGAGCAACCAGAGCCGCTAAGGCATGGGTTGGTCTACTGTGCTGAAGGCAACCCAGAAAGTTTTAACCCGCAATTAGGAACTTCGGGCACAACGATAGACGCAACATCAGCGCAACTCTACGACCGTCTCATTGATTATGATGCAGAACGTCAACAATTCGAACCTGCATTAGCATTGTCTTGGCAAGCTTTGGACGACGGTAAACGGTATCGATTTGAACTACGCCAAGATGTTCAGTTTCACCGCACCAAATGGTTTGCTCCAAGCCGCCCATTCTCCGCAACAGATGTGTTATTTAGCTTCAACCGTTGGTTGCAACCCGACCATCCATATCACCACGTAGGTGGCGGCAGTTATCCATTTTTTAATTCCAGTGGATTAATTCATCTTATCGAACGCGTTGAAGCCATCGACTCGTATACGGTCGATATCCATCTCGCTCAGGCTGACAGCTCATTCTTGGCTAATGTGGCGACTGACTTTGCAGTCATCTTATCTGCCGAATATGGCGACCAACTTTTGCAAGCCGGTACCCCAGAAGAGATTGATCGTCAGCCTATAGGGACAGGGCCATTTCGGTTTGTTGAGTTCCGTAAAGACATTGGCATTCGCTACTACAGACACGAAAACTACTGGCGTAAGCCGCCCGGCATCAGACAGCTGTTCTACACGATTACTCCGAACGCAAATAAGCGCATGTTGAAATTGTTAACCGGTGAATGTGATGTTATTCCTTATCCTTTAGTCGATAAATTAGCTGAGCTCTCGACAGATACTGAGATCGAAGTGCAGTCGGCGGTCAATCCAAATATCGCATATTGGGCATTTAATACTGAACGCCCACCTTTCGATCAACCGCTCGTTCGCCAAGCACTTGCGCATGCAATTAATCGACCAGCGATAATCCAAACGATCTATGATGGTAACGCTCGCTTGGCAACTGGAGTACTACCTGAAACCTCGTGGGCATTCAGCGAGGAAGACCAGACCTATCCATTTGATCCTGAGCGTGCCCGAGCGCTGCTCGCTGAGGCGGGCTACGCCGATGGATTCTCAATGTCTATTTGGGCGATGCCTGTGCAACGAGCCTATAATCCGAATGCTGAACGAATGGCTGAATTAATACAATCGGATCTTGCTCGGATAGGGGTTCGGGCAACGATGGTAACCTACGAATGGAATACGTTTCGCCGACGTTTAGCTAATGGAGAACACGATAGTGTCCTCATTGGTTGGGTAGCAGATAACGCCGATCCCGACAATTTTTTCCGACCTATTCTGAGTTGTGCAGCTAAGGCGTCGGGCAATAATCGGGCGAACTGGTGTGACCCTGAGTTCGATCAACTGCTAATTGATGCGATCAGTGCCACCAATCGCGATCAGCGTGTCAATCTGTACCAAGAAATCGAGCGTGCTGTAACGTCTGCAGTCCCTATCGTGCCAATCGCAAATTCTCTGCGCTTCCAAGCGCAACGAGCGAACGTTGAGGGTGTTGAATTACCCCCCTACGGAGGGTTGAGCTTTCGCCGTGCCCGTATCGTGCAAGATAATGAGAAAGCGGAGCAGCAGCCATGATCCGATATTCATTACGACGCGTTGTTCTGTTTCTGTTTACGTTATGGCTGTTAACTGTATTTTTATTTGCCTTGAATTACTTCTTTCCCGGCGATCCGTTGACCAATATGACCGGTATTGCAGACAGCTCCAGCACTGCCTACGCGACTGCCATGGAACAACGCTATTTTGCCGGTTCCCTGCTGGAACAGTATGGCGGTTTTGTGCACCATTTGGTTCAAGGTGAATGGGGACGATCTCTCGTCACTGAGCGCCCTGTATTTTCTGACGGGTTGACCGCGCTGGGCGCCTCATTGGAACTGAGTTTATTAGCAATGATGGTAGCGTTCATCGTCGGCGCGCCATTAGGTATCTACGCTGCTATTCAGCAACGCGGACTATTAGACCGTATCATTATGGGTATCAGTTTAAGTGCCTACTCAATTCCTGTGTTTTGGTTGGCGCAACTCTGTATCTTGCTCTTTGCGGTCAAATTGGGCTGGGCACCTATCTCTAGCCAAATCAATCCGCTCTATGATATTCCAACCATGAGCGGCGCTATTTTAATCGATATTAGTATTTCTGATTACGAATACAAACAAGCAGCGTTGCGCGATGCTTTGTATCATTTGTGGCTGCCAGTTACGGTATTAGCCATTATGCCGTTAACGATGTTGATGCGAATTACTCGTAATGCCATGTTGGATGTGTTGGCTCACAATTATATCCGCGCAGCTCGCGCTCGAGGTCTCAGTGAGGCTCGAATTCTACTACGACATAGTATTCCGAACTCAATGCAGCCGGTGGTCCGTCAATTAGGTCTACAATTTAGTATGTTGATGAGCAACCTCATTGTGACAGAGGTGATATTTAATTGGCCAGGAGTTGGCAGCTGGTTGGTAAAAGCGATCTATGAGAGAGACTATCCAGTATTGCAAGCAGGACTGTTAATGCTAGCAACGCTTATTCTTTTCGTGAATGTTGCTGTTGAACTTTTCCATGCCTGGCGTTATCCCCAGGTTCGTAAGGAATTGTATGCCGAGCACTAACATATACTATCAATATCGGGAACCCTCACCATTACGCGCTATCTGGGTGTTAATGAACAACAATCCATTTGCGGTAGCCGCGCTCTATGTGTTTGGCTTTTTTCTTCTGATCATGTTGTTGTCGCCATTTATTGTGCCGCATAATCCAGATTATCAGTATGCTGACGCTGTGCTTCAAGCACCATCCTGGCAACAAGATGGTCAAATTCGCTTTTTATTTGGCACCGATGATCTGGGCCGCGATTTGCTGTCTCGTATAATCGCTGGCTCGGTCTACAGTCTTGGCTATCCAATTCTGGCTGTGTTTATCGCCGCTGTCGTTGGCAGTAGTATCGGTGCTTGGGCGGGTATGAGTCGCGGTGTTCAATCATCGACACTCAATCATCTCTTGGATGTCATACTGTCAATTCCATCGTTGCTGCTAGCGTTGGTCATTATCGCCATCGTCGGCCCTTCTCTTTTTAATGTAATGATCGCCATCACGTTAGTTCTAATTCCTCAATTTATTCATAGTGTGCACAACGCGATATATGAGGAACGCTATAAAGAATATGTCACCGCGTCTCGCTTAAACGGTTGTAGTCGCTGGTATATGCTGACCCGTGTAATCGCCCCAAATACGACGACCGTCATTGTTATGCAAGTCACCATAGCGTTATCAACAGCTATTTTAGATATTGCCGCACTCGGCTTTCTCGGCCTCGGTGTTCAATCACCCGCTCCAGAGTGGGGATCAATGCTGGCACGTAGCCTCGATCAAGTTTATCTATCCCCCTGGACGATGGTATTGCCGGGTATTGCGTTGTTTTTAACGATTTTAGCGATCAACGTGTTAGGGGATAGTATTCGCGCCGCCATACAGGAACGGGTACGTAGCTCATGAATATCCTGGATATCCGTAATTTAACCATTGAACTCGAGACCTCTGCTGGCGTTGTGAAAGTTGTCGATAAACTGAGCTTACAAATTGCTGAGGGCGAAATACATACACTCGTTGGCGAATCGGGTTCTGGGAAAAGTTTACTGGCCAAAGCCATACTCGGATTTATAAATCCACGTTGGCGCATTACGGCCGACCGGTTGTGGTGGAGACATTATGATCTGTTAGCATTGAATCCGGCACAGCGCCGGTTAGTCACCGGTCGAGATATGGCAATGATTTTTCAGAATCCGGGTAGTTACTTAGATCCAAACTCAAAAGTCGGTGAGCAACTGCGTGAATTAATACCCGCCGGTGAACTCAAAGGACTCTACCTGCGACGGAAAGCTGATCGACAAACTCGTGCTGAACGATTGCTTCATCGTGTTGGTATTAAAGAAGCAAAAAGTATCATGGAATCATATCCATATGAACTTTCAGAGGGACTTGCCCAGAAAGTTAGTATCGCGATGGCCATTGCGCACAATCCCAAATTATTGATTGCCGATGAACCGACGACAGCAATGGAACCGAATACACGTGCACAAATTTATCGTCTACTCGCAAAATTAAGTGCGAGTCAGAGTATGTCCATTTTGATGATCACCCAAGATTTGACCTCTATTATCCCAGAAAGTCAGCGTATCTCGCTGGTTTACTGTGGTCAACTGATGGAAGTAGGCCCTACTGAAACCGTGCTGTCAAAACCTGCCCATCCATACACTGAAGCTATGCTAAGCATGAGTCTGTTTGGTCAAACGGCGCCGCCGAAAACGCGTTTACCAACGCTGACTGGGGCTATTCCAACATTGCAGCATTTACCCATTGGCTGTCGCCTCGGTCCGCGCTGCCCTTATGCCCGGCAAGCTTGTATTCATACTCCTCGATTGAGAAAGGTCAAGCAACAGCAATACGCCTGTCATTTCCCATTGATTGAGGTGATTAGCGATGACTAAATTACTCGAACTAAAAAATGTGTCGAAACACTACGTTCATAAGGACGGTTGGTTGCCCGGCCGCAAAGTCTGTGCACTCGAGCCTCTGACATTGACGCTAGAGCGCGGTGAGACACTCGCTATCATGGGTGAGACCGGTTCGGGTAAATCAACCATCGCCAAGTTAATTGCGGGAGCGGAGAAGCCTTCGACCGGTGAGATTTATCTTAATGGTCAACTTTTGGATCCGCGTAATTATCGTCAACGGAGTCGCCATATCCGGATGATTTTTCAAGATAGTTTGCGGTCGTTGAATCCGCAAACGACGATTGGTCGACAACTCTCCGAAGCCCTACTCTTTAACACCACGTTAACAAGTGATGAGCAACGCGAACATGTGATGACGACGTTGCGCAAAGTTGGGTTGCTACCTGATCATTATCATTTCTATCCGCATATGCTCTCAAGTGGGCAGCAACAACGCGTCTGTATTGCACGCGCGATCATCGTCGATCCTCAAATTATCGTTGCCGATGAAGCATTTGTCTCACTCGATCCATCGATTCGAGCTCAAATCATAAATTTGATTTTAGATCTTCAGGAAGATATGAGTATTTCGTTCATTTTCGTATCCCATTCGGCGGAGATCGTGAAACATGTCGCAGACAAGATATTGATATTGCATCATGGTAGACTGATCGAGTTTGGTTCAACTCAAACGTTGATGTTACACCCAAAAGAACAATTAACTCGGTTGCTACTGCAGACCGACTTACAAAGTAATGTCACGGTTGTTACATCAGCACCAACACATTCAACAACACAGGAGTAATGCTTTGGAAACAGGTACGCTTATTTCATTAGCGCTCTATTTCATCGCGATGCTGGGTATCGGTCTCTATGCCTACAAAACATCCACCGATGATGTATCCGGATATATGCTCGGCGGCCGTTCTCTAGGCCCTGGCGTGACTGCATTGAGTGCAGGTGCGTCTGACATGAGTGGCTGGATGTTGATGGGCCTACCCGGCGCTATCTATGTCTCAGGTGTTTCACAGCTATGGATCGCAGTCGGTCTGATCGTTGGAGCATGGCTTAATTACATAATCGTTGCACCACGACTACGTATGTATACAGAAGTCGCGAATGATTCGATTACCATTCCTGATTTCTTTGCCAATCGATTCGACGATCGCTCACGTGCGCTGCGGGTTTTCTCATCGCTAGTCATTATTGTCTTTTTCACTCTCTATACGTCAGCCAGTCTGGTCGCCGGTGGGAAACTATTCGACAGCTCATTTGGTATGGATTACAGCACAGGTCTATGGGTGACTGCCGGTGTTGTTTGCGCCTAC
>DASSWH010000105.1:0-5393 GCA_035705175.1 Pseudidiomarina sp. | reverse complement strand
ATGCAAAGCAACTATACTGAGAGCGAAACCAAAACGCCGTTGCTGGGAGACGTTCCGATACTTGGTAATTTGTTTAAGAATAAACAGCGCCGCGAGACGAAGAAAGAGTTGGTGATCTTGATACGCCCAATTATTGTCGGTGCAGACTCATGGAATACTGAGCTTGAACGCTCTTCAGATTTATTGAAACAGTGGTACGGGAACTAGCACAAGCATGTATCAAAACCACTACGGGTTGCGTGAACTGCCGTTCACGTTAACACCGAATACCAGTTTTTACTGCGATCTTGATGGGCACCGTTCGGCGCTTGAAGTGTTATTGACTGCGCTAGAAACTGGGGAAGGTTTCATCAAAGTTGTCGGCGAGGTGGGTACCGGAAAGACTTTACTGTGCCGAAAACTTTTGAATGAATTGCCCGATCAATTTGTCTCCGCATACATACCGAATCCTTATTTAAGTCCTGCCGAATTGCGGGAGCAAATTGCCCGTGAGCTACAAGTTGAGATTGCTGATGACCACAATCAACAGCTTTTGACCCAGGCCATTCAGCAAAAACTACTCGAGATCAATCAGCAGAGTAAAACGGTCGTCATTGTGCTCGATGAGGCACAAGCGCTGCCATCGGAAAGCTTAGAAGCGCTGCGACTGATCTCAAATTTAGAGACCGAGAGTCGTAAATTATTACACATTGTCCTGTTTGGGCAGCCTGAGCTCGATGAACGGTTGGCCGAGCGTGAGCATCGTCAACTGCGCCAGCGGATCTCGTTTAGTTATAATCTGCACGCGATGACCATACACGAGTTGGCGCGTTATATTTCTCATCGTCTGCATGTCGCTGGTTACAAAGGACCACCCATATTCAGTGGTAAAGTGGTCAAGCAGTTGCATGAAGCGAGCCGTGGAATCCCCCGGTTAGCCAATGTGCTGTGTCACAAGGTATTGTTGCTGTGCTTTGGTGAAGGCACCTACGCAGTCACGACAAAGCACGTTAAAACTGCTGTGGCGGATACTGAAGATGTAGAATTGAAGTCAACCGCATGGGGACTGTGGTCAGCCTTTGCCGCGGTAGCTGTGATTGCGGTCGTTGGAGCTATCGCCTATCGCCAAGGTTGGCTTGGAGGCTGGTTGTGAGTGTTATTAATCGGATGTTGCGTGACCTCGACCAGCGTCAACAGCATCAGTCCAAAGGATCATACACTCCGGCAGCTGTTGCACCTCAGCCTCTACACTGGACGTGGATGATTGGTATTGCGGTGGGTACCGCAGTTATTATTGTCTTGGTGCTTACTATCTACTGGTGGTTCACAACAGATACCCATACCAATGTGGTCATCAAGGAACCTGAGGTAGCTGTGATCGAATCGGACAAAGGTGTGGTCGAGCGTCGCTTGGAGTCAACTCCAGAAGCTGCCGCAGAAGCACAAGTAGACCTCGATTCGGCAGCTGAATCCATGGCCGCAGATCCGCAAGAGCCAACATTACAACGTGGTCCAGTCAAGCCCCGTGAAGTTGCACAGGTTCCTGCTACCGCAGAGTTACCCGCTACGGCAACTGACATGGCAGCGCCGGCTAGTGACCCAGGGCTGAATGAGGTTGTTGCTGCAACACTGGACGATCAACCTGAACTCGAAGTTCAGCTGGAGGAATCCCCGACCACATTTGAAGTCGAGCGAGTTCAATTGACTCCAACTGAACTTGCTGAATCGAATTTACAAAAAGCTCGCAGTGCGCTGCGCCGCGGTGATCGAGAGCTCGGTCAAGAGTTGCTGGAGAAAGCGCTCATAGTGATGCCGGAACATGTAGCGGTGCGCAGTGAACTGGCTGCGTACTGGTATGGTCGTGGTTTTGCGACACGGGCGGTCGCTATTTTGCAACAAGGCTTAGATTTAATCCCCCAGCAGAGTCAATGGCAGCTTTTGTTGGGGCGCATTTTAGAACGGATGGGACGAATCGAAGATGCTTATTTAGCATTACAATCAATCGATTCAAGTACTGCTGAGTATCCCGGGTTACTGGAGGTGCGTGGGAATGCTGCGAATCAACTGGGTTCTTATAGTGAAGCGGCACAAGATTTTCTGACGCTAGCAAGTTTAACTAATGAGGGACGCTGGTGGTTGGCAGCGGCTGTCGCATTCGAAGATGCTGGTGAATCGACCGCTGCACTTCGAGCCTATCAGCAGGCTGCCTTCGCCAATGATTTAGGTGCAGATGCTCGCACTTATGCGGAGAATCGTTTGCAGGCGTTAGGGGGCTCATAACATGCGTCCACGTTTGAAGATGCGCCTCGGTGACTTGTTGGTTCAAGAAGGAATCATCAAAGAATCACAGCTGGAACAGGCATTAGCAGACCAGAAGCAAAACGGACGAAAACTTGGTGTCACGCTCATCGATTTAGGCTTGATTAGCGAACATGAGCTGTTGGAATTCTTGGCGAAGCAGCTCAATATTCCGTTTATTGAACTCTCAGAGCGAAAGATTCCGGCAGAAACTGTCAATCTGCTTCCAGAAGTGCAAGCACGTCGGCATCGCGCATTGGTTGTTGAGGCATCGCCAACGGAAGCGACGGTTGCCATGTCGGATCCCGCTGATTTAGCCGCTATCGATGCGATTTCTCAGTTCTTATCGCCGCGTGAAGTGAACGTAGTCGTGGTGCCCGACCACGAATTACTGTCGGCATTTGATAATCTATATCGTCGCACCAAAGATATCGCGCAGTTTGCCAGCCAGCTTCAGACCGAATACGAAGACGCTTCTGAGTTTGACCTGGGTTCATTATCCCTCGATGACGAGGATGATGACGCTACGGTTGCCAAGCTTTTACAATCTATCTTTGCCGATGCGGTGCAAGTGCGCGCATCAGATATTCACATTGAGCCGGATAATAACGCGTTACGCATTCGCATGCGGGTCGACGGTGTCTTACAAGAGAATGTTTTACGCGAAACCAATATCGCCAGTGCATTGCTGTTGCGTTTGAAATTGATGTCAGGACTCGATATTTCGGAAAAACGTTTGCCACAAGACGGTCGTTTTCATATAAAAGTACGTGATCACGCGATTGATGTGCGGGTATCGACACTCCCCACTCAATACGGCGAATCCTGTGTTATGCGTTTGCTGGATCAATCTGCCGGCCTATTGAATCTCGAGCAGACGGGGATGCCAGACGATATTCTCAAGCGAGTACGGCGGTTAATCCATCGTCCTTATGGCATGTTGATCGTAACCGGCCCTACAGGTTCAGGTAAAACGACTACGCTATATGGCGCACTGAGTGAATTGAACCAAGCTGAAAAGAAGATTATTACGGTCGAGGATCCGGTGGAATATCGTCTGCCGCGAATCACTCAGGTTCAGGTGAACTCCAAAATTGGTTTGAATTTCTCGAACGTACTGCGAACCACATTGCGACAAGACCCCGATATCATCATGGTGGGTGAGATGCGGGATAGTGAGACGGTCGAAATTGGTTTGCGTGGCTCCATTACCGGTCACTTGGTATTAACGACGCTACACACCAACGACTCCATTACCAGCGCACTGCGCTTAATCGATATGGGTGCGGCGCCTTATTTAGTCGGTGCGGCATTACGTGGAGTCTTAGCCCAGCGCTTGATTCGCAGGGTCTGCGAGAGTTGTAAGCAGCCACAAGAATTAGAACAACAAGACATTACATTGCTAAGGCGGATGCGCCCCTCGTTACCAGCCGATGGCAGTGGCTTTGTTCACGGTCGCGGCTGTCGGAACTGTAACCACACGGGTTACAAAGGCCGGGTCGGTGTCTTTGAATTATTAGAAATGAACGAAGCCATGATCGACGCACTGCGCGACAGCAACATGCGTGAGTTTGCCCAGGCTGCGCGCGAGTCGAATGGTTTCCGACCGCTGGCCGATGTTGCGCTCGATTATGCTCGCGACGGCATCACCACCGTAGAGGAAGTATTGTTCTTGGCGGAAACCGTCGAAGAAAAAGAATTGCGTATTGATACTGCGGATATGACCGAGGTAGAGGAGGGCGATGATGGCTGATTTTAGTTATCGTGGCCGTGGTTCCGATGGCAAGCTCGTTTCCGGTATGGTCGATGCATCGACCGAATCTGGTGCGGCCGAAGTGTTGCTCCGCCGTGGCGTAACCCCTATTGAAATTGCTTCCGCGAAGAAGGCAGCAGCAAAAGACTCGCAATCGTTAGAGCTGTTCAAACCCAAAGTCCGCGCGGAAGATTTGATTGTCTTCACTCGCCAAATGTACGCCTTGACCAAAGCTGGTATACCCATGCTGCGAGCAATGGAGGGCTTGGCGGAAAACACCACCAATAAACGTTTATCGGAAGTTCTGTTCGATTTGGTCGATCAACTCGAAAAGGGTCGGCAACTCTCAGCAGCCATGGCAATGCATCCCAAGGTGTTCCCGCGCTTGTTGGTCGCGGTTATTCACGTTGGTGAAAATACCGGTCAATTGGAAGAGTCGTTTGAGCAACTTTCTACATACTTAGGTAAAGAAGAAGAAACCCGCAAGCAGGTTAAGGAAGCAACTCGCTATCCTACGTTTATCTCGATTACTTTAGTGATTGCGGTTTTTATATTAAATATTTTTGTAATTCCAACATTCGCGTCGATGTTCGCGAGGTTCGGTGTCGAGCTGCCACTGGCCACGCGCATCCTGATTGGAACCTCTGATTTTTTTGTGGCGTACTGGCCGGCTATGCTTTTGGGTATTGGCGTGGCTTGGTTTGGTGTCATTAAATACATTGGTACTGCAACGGGTAAACTCAAATGGGATCACTTTAAGTTAAGAATCCCTTTGATCGGTAGCATTGTTATGCGCTCGTTGCTGTCACGATTTAGCCGTAGTTTTTCCGTTATGCTGCGTGCGGGTGTGCCGTTAACGCAAGGATTATCGTTGGTGGCAGATGCAGTCGACAACTCATGGATGGGTCGTAAAATCAATGACATGCGGCGCAATATTGAACGTGGTGAAAGTTTAACTCGTGTGACCAAATCCAGCATGTTATTCACCCCATTAGTCTTGCAGATGATCGCAGTGGGCGAGGAAACTGGTCGTGTAGATGAAATGTTGACTGAGGTTGCTGACTACTATGAACGTGAGGTTGATTATGACCTCAAAAGTTTGACAGCTAAGATAGAACCTATCATGCTTGCAATCGTTGCTGTTGTTGTAGCTGTGATGGCCTTGGGCATCTTTATGCCGATGTGGGATATGATGAGCGCCTATCAAGGTGGCAGTTAATTATTTTAACAATTAAATCACAGAATCCCATAGCTTATATTATTTGAAAAATTGTATAGATGACTAGATAATAACCAATAAGTCGTAAGGGGAAGTACCAAGTGCTACAGAACAGACAATCAGGTTTTACCTTAATCGAGCTGA
>DASSWH010000104.1:0-25335 GCA_035705175.1 Pseudidiomarina sp. | reverse complement strand
GTGCTTATTCAGGTTAGCTCGAACGGCGTGAATTCGCGCTTTCAAGGCTGGAGGAAGCAGCTTACGGGCGATTGAACGCATGGCTTTGTGTCTCTTTATATCCTGCTAAAAACGCGTCTATTCTCGCAAAATCAAGTCCGCTAAACCATGCTTTATTTCGAGAGTTTAACGAACCGTGACGGGCTACGCGCGCTTGCGCTTGAAAAGATGCCAGTGCCGATAGCCCAGGGTGAGTGGCAAATACAAGGAGCGCGTCATCACCATAGCAAGTGGCCGCGTAGAGCTACTCACCCAGAATGCTAGGTACGATGCCACTGCGTACGATATAACTGTTGCAAGAGCGGCGCCTAAGCCCTGATAGAGTGGTATCAACCAGAGGTTCGCCGCGACGTTAACGACAGCGCCCAAACCATGACTGACTAAGGAAAATGCCAGTAGGCGCTCGGCTATCAACCACTTGCTCGCTAATGCGCGCATGTAGATAAAAACGCTCGCCCAAATATGAATCGTCAAGATCGCGGCCGACGCGCGATAGTCCTCACCAAATAGCCACGGGATAATCGGTTCTGCCAACAAACTCACAGCAATAGCTAACACAAAAGCTAGACCAAATAATGCGTCACAAAGTTGTTGCAAGCGTCTGGCGTACAACGGGCTTTGCTCTTTGCGCAGCGTTAACAACATGGCAAAAAAGGATGTCACCAACGCCGTCGCAAAAAAATACCAGACCTCTGACATTTTTACCGCGACCGCATACACGCCAACTTCACTTTTACTGACCATATGGCCGAGCATCACTTGGTCAACTTTTAAATACAACACCGCAGCGACCCCAGAGAAAATCAACCACGATGACTGTTTTAGCAGTTGCCCAGCGTAGTGCCAATCCAGCGCTTTGAAGTGGAAGCCACGCGCTTGATTCTGGTAAATGAAAATATAGCCAAGTCCCCACAATAGGAATTCCGCGGCATACACCATGGCAACCGAGAGCAAGTCAGCGCTGAACCAGGCCACCATAACTTTCGCGATGCCGGCGCAAGCTGTTACCAGAGTGCGCATCTTAACGACATAGTGAGCACTAACTTTTGCTTGGAAATAATACTCAACAACTTGGAAGGCTTGCAGAATGCTGACCGCGCCAATTATTACGATTGCGAGTTGTTCGTTGGCCGATACCGTGGTGGTGAACTGTAACCACAGCAGCAACGCCGCAAAGCCAACCAGCGCACCCAGTAATCGAACCACCGATGCGGTGGCCATAATGCGCGGTTCATCGTCCTCGCGTTCAACCAACTCGCGTGTAATCAGCGCGTTTAAACCCAAAGCAGCCAGCGGTGTTACGAGCGTTACCAATGCCAATACATAAGCAAGCTCACCATACACTTGCACGCCCAGCTGCCGTGCCAGCCAAACCGTAACAAACAAGTTAAGCCCCATGGTGACGAACTTTTCGCTCACCAACCATGAGGAATTCTTTAGCGCGGCTTTAATCATGTGAAAACAGCGACTAGTTCCTTACGCGATTGACAACAATCGAATCATTCTGTACGAAGCCGCGATCACGACTGTTATCGTTGAACGAGGAAAAAATTTCGACATTGTCATTGAGATCATTGACGACAATATTCAGCGCGAAATGCTTCACTGCATCACCGCCGAGCAATAAACCACGAGCCCGAATCGCTTCGAGAATGGGTCCTGTCAGTTTGGTAATACCGGTCTGCGCTCTCAGTCCCATGAGATCGTCATTCGATAGGGTCACTCGTTGTCCATTCTCACTGATAACATCAACGGTGACTTCGCCCGATTGATCACCGACGTTATTGGCATAGATAATCTGAGAATACTGATTCAGACCGTCGCGACTGTAGGGCATAAATGGGATAAATGTCTGTGCAGCATTCAACGTCCACTCACCTGCGGCTTCAGGCCCCACTTCACTCGTACTAAAGGTGCCGCCGACGACTGAGAAATCGACTTCGGCGAAGACTTGGAATTCAGTGGTCGGGATGACGACATTTCCACCTTGAGCGGCGGTATCAACGGTCAACGTCAACGTATCGAAGGTGTCACAGGTAAAACGCAAGCTCACTGAGGTGACTAACAAGGTTGAACAGCCTGCTGTACCGCTCAAGTCGTCGAGCGTAAATAATCCTGCTGCTGGCTGAATATTAGCAATACCTGGACTTTCATCTTGAACCCAACTGAAATCACCGAACACTTCGTAGACTACGTCATCCACATCAACACCGATATCTAATGTTGGGTCATTTTCGATTCTAAACTCAAGTGCGTCAGTGGTAACACCAGCTAAGAATGTCTGTCGATCATTTTCAAAGTCGATTTCTTGATCAAAAGGCTGCGTTACGGTCATGACAAATTGTTCAGTTGCTTCAATCAGCACCTGCGAGTTTTGGTCGGTTGAAAAGTTGTCCAACGGAAAACCTGCGTTCGATCGCGCCGTAAAAATGACGTCGATTCCGCTTTGTGAACGCAACGCATCAAAATCAATGGAGCCGATATTAAGGGTAATGCCCGTGGTGGTGTCACTCTCACCACCGGTAATATTCGTGACTCGATAGTAAATAAGCGTGCGCCCATTAACGCGTTCCTGAGCCAGTAATCCAACCGTCATGCCCTTTTTAGAATTCACCCCATCGGCAGCTAAAGTGAGGAACGTGGGTAATGATGAAATATCAATACTGTCGGTACCCGAAAAGCTAAAAATCATGACATCATCTTCAGCATACTCTGCACCCAGCGTCACGATCATATCATTCGTACTAATCTTGCCAGCGGGGGCGACTTGAAAATACTGCGTAGCCACCTTCAACGGGACCGTCTGCGATTCGATATCAGCAGCATAGGTAATCGGCAGCATGCCAGTTGCTGCCAGAACTGCGGCGATTGGACGAAGTCTAAAGCGCATTGAATTGTCCTTTTATCTTTTTTATTTTGAGCAATCCGACTAATTGTACATTATTTTTACAAGCTTGCGATAACACTAAAAAAAACGCTCCCGAAGGAGCGTTTGAACAATGACAAACAGTTTTATTACCTAAACAACGATTGTCGCTTATGGGTTCTTCACGCGATTCACTACAACTGAATCGTTTTGTACCCAACCGCGGTCGGTACCATTTACGTTGTATGCAGAGTACACCGAAATGACATCGTTCGCGTCATTGACGACAATGTTGAATGCAAATTGCTTGGTAGCAGAACCACCAGTCAATAAGCCTTCAGCAGTCAGTGCGTCAACAATAGCGCCTGTTAGCTTCGTAACGCCTGGTGCAGCAAGGATTCCACCTAAATCTGCATTCGTCAGGTTGGTTACTGTGCCGTCTGCAGAGATAACGTCAATTGAGATCTCGCCAGACTGTGAACCTGAGTTGGTCACATAAATGATTTGCGAGATAGCAGTGATGTCGTCTCGGCTGTATGGCATATATGGAATGAAGGTTTCAGAACCATTCAGTGTCCACGCACCTGCCGCAACACGGTCAAGATCTTTATCAGAGGTGCTGGCACCCACTGAGTACTCGACATTTGCGTCGATACCAAAAGTGGTGGCTGGTAGCACCGCGTCTGATCCTTGAGGAGCGGAATCAATAACGACTGAAATTTGGTCAAGAATGTCACAGCTAAACGACAACGCCATCGCTGTAACCTCTGGAATGGTACAAGCAGCTGCGCCAGTAGGTGCTACCGAGAAGGTACCAGCAGTTGGCTGAATTCCCGCGGTCACTGCATCGGTGTCTTGTACCCAAGCAAAATTACCAGCGATAGAATAGTTCACACCGTCCACAGTTGCGAATAGATCGAAAGCAGCGGTTTCAGCGGCAGTAAAGAGTAGGGTATCTGAAGTGGCAGGCCCAGTGAAGAATTCACGCTCTGCTTCAACATCAACCACAGCGTCAAGCGCGGTATCAATAGTCACTTCAAACTGGTCTTCGATAGCGAACAATTCTTGTGAACGTAGTACACCGCCACCGGTATCTAGAGCGAGATTGGTGTTGGTTACTGCGCTAAATGTCACGCTAATACCATTGCCCGACTTGGTCGAGTCAAAGTCTAGTGCACCAAAATCAAGCGTAACGCCTGTAGTGGTATCCGAAGCGCCACCGGTGATATCAGTAATCCGATAGTTTGCTTGTGTCGTACCGCCACTCACGTTGGTTGAGATAAGACCAACCGTAATACCTTTCAACGGTGGAGCCGCGGCAACAGTGACAAATGGTAGCAGTGAGTCGACGTCTAGTGCGTCATTGCCACTGAAAGTCAGCGTAATCACGTCATTCACGGCGTACTCAGCGCCAAGCTCGAGAACGACGCTATTTGAGGTGAGCACTCCAGCAGGAGCGACTTCTAAATATTCAGTTGAAACATTACGAGTAACGGTTCCAGTAGCAATGTCAGCTGCCATTGCACCAGCGCTCGTACCCATAATCGCCAGTGCGACCAGCGACTTTCTAAAAACGTTATTCATGTTCTTCTCCGATTTCATGAAGTTATTGGACATTATTGTTGTTCACAAAATGTTCAATTAACAGTAGTCCCATTACCCGAGAAAAGTCAATAAAATCGATGAAATAAGTGCCAACTTTTACAAAAAGCAAAAAAAAACGCTCCCGAAGGAGCGTTTTTGTTGCCCTAAGGCAATCTTAGTTTTTAACGCGGTTAACAACTACTGAGTCGTTCTGTACCCAACCACGGTCAGAGCCGTTTACGTTGTATGCAGAGTAGACTGAGATTACGTCGTTAGCGTCGTTAACAACTACATTCAATGCGAATTGCTTAGTAGCAGAACCACCAGTCAATGCGCCTTTAGCTTGTAGTGCAGTCTCGATTGCGCCAGTTAACTTCGTTACGCCTGGAGCAGCCAACAGACCACCAAGGTCAGCGTTAGTCAGGTTGATTACTGTGCCGTCAGCAGCGATTGCGTCGACAGAGATTTCACCAGACTGTGAGCCTGAGTTGGTTACGTAGATGATTTGGTCAATAGTTGACAGGTCATCACGGTTGTAAGGCATGTATGGAATGAAGGTTTCAGAACCATTCAGAGTCCACGCGCCAGCGTCAACACGGTCTAGGTCTTTATCAGACTCAGAAGCGCCGATTGAGTATTGAACGTTTGTATCAACACCGAAAATACCTGCAGGCAGAATTGCGTCTGAACCTTGTGGGCCAGTATCTACAGTTACAGTCAGAGTATCAAGAACGTCACAGCTGAAGCTCAGAGCAGTAGCAGTTACTACTGGAGCTGAACATACTGCTGCGCCAGTTGGGACTACAGAGAACGTGCCAGCGGTTGCTTGGATACCAGCAGTTACTGTGTCAGTGTCTTGTACCCAGCTGAAGTTACCAGCGATTGAGTAGTCGATACCGTCTACACCAGCAGACAGGTCAAATACTGCAGTTTCAGCAGCAGTGAAAACGAGTTGGTCAGCAGTGACTGCGCCAACGAAAGTTTCACGCTCGTCTTCAACGTCGATAACGCCGTCAAGTTCGGTTCCAACAGTTACTTCGAACTGGTCTTGGATAGCGAACAGGTCTACAGCGCGCAGTGCGCCGCCAGCTGTGTCTAAGTTCAAGCCAGTGTTAGTAACAGCAGAGAATGCTACGTTGATACCGTTAGCAGCTTTAGTTGAATCGAAATCTAAAGTTCCGAAATCTAAAGTGATACCAGTTGTTGTATCAGTAGCACCACCAGTAACGTCAGTTACACGGTAGTTAGCTTTAGTAGTGCCGCCTTCTACAGAAGTAGAAATCAGACCGACTGTGATACCTTTCTCTGGAGCTACAGCAGCAACAGTTACGAAAGGAGGCAGTGAGGTAACGTCTAAAGCGTCGCCACCAGTGAAAGTCAAAGTGATTACGTCGTTAACCGCATATTCTGCGCCCAACTCAAGAACCACGTTTGCTGAAGTCAACGTACCAGCAGGTGCTACTTCTAAATATTCAGTAGACACGTTGGTAGTTACAGTTCCGGTTGCGAGGTCTGCAGCCATCGCACCAGTGCTGGCACTAGCGATAGCCAGAGCAACCAGCGATTTCTTAAACATGTTTGTCATGTTCTTCTCCAATTTCATGAAATAGAGATTACAGGCCTCGTGCCTTTTTCTCTTTATTGTTTAGTTAACAAAACGACCGCAAAAACGGTCACAACGATTATGTGTAATGCACAGAAATAAGTCAATGACCTATCTCAATGAATTACTGACATTTTAACAAGTAATCGCATTTATATGTTTTTTAGCGCACCCAAACTGGTGTTTCCCACTAAGTTTAAGCGATACGTTATTCAACTTGTTGTCCCGCATTAACGACGCTGTTCCCGTTAAATGTTCACAGTTTCGTAACGCTTGCCGCCACATTAGTCTGAAAGTTTGATACTTGTCAAGCTATCCGCGATGGTTCGACGAATCTCTGACCACTGGTCTACACTGTCGATTATTCGCGGAGTAATGAAGATGACCAGTTCCGTTTTCTCGGTGCTACGGTCTTTACCTTTGAATAACTCACCAATAAGCGGAATGTCAGAGAAGCCTGGCACATTTGTGTTACCGTCTGATGACGTTTCCGAAATCAGTCCACCCAGCAAAATGGTTTGACCGCTCTGTGCAATTACTTCGGTCTTAATACTACGTTCAAAGATACTGGGTGACCCTTGTAATGATGGCCCACTTGATGACTGATTTGAAATATTCTGATCAATTTCCAAAATAACCAATCCTTGCGCATTAATCGTTGGCGTTACCGTTAACGTTACCCCAGTCTTTCTATACACAACATTGGTTGTCTGACTCTCGAAATTCGGGTTGGTGATAGTTGCGCCTACGGTCGGGATATCATTCCCCACATTAATTGAGGCGGATACTCCGTCCCGTACAACTAAAGTAGGATTAGATAAAATGTTAACTAAACCGGTACTTTCGGATAAACGTGCGATGACTGAATCGAGTCCATCAGCCCAGTTGAGTCGCAGACCACCCATTTCTGAAACACCGAGTGTCCCGAGCGTAGAAGCAGACAATTTGCCGTCACGAATGGCAAATTCAAACCCTTGCGCAAACTCGTCGGTCATCGTGACTTCGGCGATGGTGGCATCCAATAAAATTTGTTTAGGCATGATATCGAGGCGCTTGACCACGGGCAGTAGCGCCTGGTATTCGGTGCCTGTGGTGTAAAACACCAGCGTATTTGAACGCTCATCGACAGTCATTCGCACCGCGTCATTACCTGCTGAAATCGTGCCGCCAGAGGCACCGGCGCCAGTTTGGTTGCCGGAGACACCAGATTGCGTATCACGCGCTTGATTGCCGCCTGCAACACCACCGGAATCACCACTAATTAAAGCGGCGACACTGCGCCCAAGATCCGCCGCGCGGGCATAGCGAGGGTGGTACATGTAATAGCGTTTATCGCTGCCCTTACTCGGTTCGTCCAGCTTTTTAGTCCAATACTGAGCGCGATTCAAAACCTCTTCGTCTGACGCAAAAAGCGCGACTGAACCGGCTTGGTCCATGCCGACCAATAATAAAGCCACGCCAGTTTGCGGATTAGTGCCTGCGGTAATACCTTCGGCTGTCATCAATTCAGTCAGCTGTTCTATATAGCTGTCAGCCGTAATAAAGGTGAGTTCAGCCAAACCGATAAAACGGCCACGCGTGGATGGCGCATCTAATAAGCTCACCAAATCGATTACCCGTAAAATTTCGTTGCGACTGCCCTGCACAAATAACGCATTTTGTTCAAAATCAGCGGTAATACGAGCGCTGGTAAGGCCCTTCAGAGTGCGCTCAAAGCTCGTTTTGATACCGTAGCGGATGGGGATCACTTGCAGAATAGTCTGGACGGTTTCGGGCACGTCACGAACCCGCCGCCCCAAACCGATCACCACATTACCGCGCGCATCAGCATCGGTTGGATAGATATAAAACGTCTCATCGCGATACGAAATGCTCATGCCGTTATCGATCAGCAATTGTCGCGTCAAACTGAACAGACGCCGTGAGCTTACCGGTTCAGATACATTCAACGTGACCGGCTTACTGACATCGGCACCGGCAGCAATAACATAGTTACGCTCCAACGATTCACCGAATACGGATTGTACGAGAGCCCGCAGCGGTAGCTCGTTTGCTTTCACCTGATGACTATCCGTGGTTGTAAATTGCAGTGCAGGATCTTCATCATTGGTAATGGTTGATGCATCAGAGCCCAGCGTGTCTAACCGCGAGAAACCGCGCTCGGCGAGTTCATTTGCCTCGGTTGTTTCTTCGTTGTCTTGATATTGCGGTGCATCCGAGCTCATCCGATCAGGATTCACCGGATAGTTCTCGGGTAATTGAGCACAGCTCGCAAGTCCCGTTAACGCTAACAAGAGCATTCCGCTTCGCAGCTTATTCATACGTAAAGTCACCTTTATTCAAATACTTTCACTCGCACAACGGCGCCATCGCCAGAGTTGGGAGTAAATTCAACCCCATCCACTTGCACGGCGCTGACAGTGTAACCACTCAGCCTATCACCCTGCCGCAATTCCACAAATTCCACGTCCCGTTGTTCACGGTCTTGCGCTTCAATTAATGCGATGCGCTGTTGACTGGTGTTGGCGATGAGAATAGCACGAACCCGCACCCGCTTCTCACCAATATCAATACCACCGCTGAGGAGCTCCGGCTGCACCGTGGCTGCAGGCGTTTGCTGCGTACCGCCAGCAACGTTCAAACTTGCCAACCAATCGGTGAGCCGCGGA
Source organism: Pseudidiomarina sp. (assembly GCA_035705175.1). Lineage (GTDB taxonomy): Bacteria > Pseudomonadota > Gammaproteobacteria > Enterobacterales > Alteromonadaceae > Pseudidiomarina. The sequence goes on along the minus strand of DASSWH010000104.1, from coordinate 16,574 downwards.
CTCATCGTGTGTTCAGCAATGGCTGGTTTGGGCTCCAACTCTGCCATGTCGCGCTCCACTAGAGCTGTATCCAGAGACGGCTGCACACGCTGCACAAAGTCCAGCACCGCAAGCAAAACAACAATGACGAACACACCGAGCACTCGTCGATCACGCATCCCAGTGAGTAGGTTATTCACCAGTGGTACCTCCGGTCCGACCCGCAACTTCAATAATCAAGGTAAGTTCGGCTGGTTTATTTTGACCTGGATCACGATTCTGCGGTCGTAAACTGGCATCTATAAAGCGAATATAGGGTGCTTGCTGCGCCAAGCGTAATTGCCCCTCAGCAAGGGTTTTATAGGTGCCACTGATATTCACCCGTGCCTGCTGCACCTGAATACCGTTTCCAGCCGCTTGGGGTTGTGCCAACCAACTGAATAACGTGACTTGGTTGCCTTGCTCACGCAAGACGCGTTGTATTTGATCTTGTACTTCTAATCGAAAACCCGTGGCATTGCTGGCATCCGGAAATGCACCAGCGACACGTTGTGCTGCCGCAGCAAGCTTCTCGGCTTGCAGAGTTAACACCGGTAACTGCTCAACCAAAGCTTCAGAACGCAGCACTTGCCGTTGCACCAGAGTGAGCTCCTCACGCAACTCAGCCTGATAGTGCAACACGGGCAGTACCACAAATTGAATTGCAGCCAGAATTCCGGCAATCCATAGTAAACGTGCTTGTGATGCACTCATGGCTGCGTCTCCGACTCAGGTACGTCGGCGTCAAGCGTTGGCTGCAACTGAATTTCGATCGTAAACCGCTCGAGTCCGTTCGGCTGTGACCGCACAGGCGCAGTAAAGTCAGCACTGTCGACATAATCTCGCTGCAGAAGTTCGGTCAGCACATTCGTTGCCCCGACGCCTTCTGCGGCCAATGTAACACTGGAATAATCACTCACCGCTGAATTGACAAGAATGTTTAAGGTTTGGCTGTCAGCAATACTCTGCCAAAACTGATCGACCGCCGCTATATTGCTTTGATGCTGCGCAAGCCCAGTCAGTGTTTGTTGCGCGTTATTTACTGTCGCTTGCGCGCTGAGAGCGGTGTCGAGGTCAGAGCGAATTGATTCTAAGCGATGCTCTGCTGACTCGGTCGCCATCACTAAATAGCCGGTCGAAAGCAATCCGTATACAATTGTGAGAACACCAACGCCAACCCACGTGGGTCGCCATGGAAAGTTATCCGCATTGCTGGTGTCTGCATGTTGGCTTTGCCAGCTTTGTTGCCATGCATCCAACCCGACTTTCTGCAAACCTGTGAGCAATGCAAGCCGCCACGCGTCACTGTCAAGCCGTTGTTGCGGTGTTGCTGCTGAGCCACCGAGCGCGAGCAGAGCGCGATCCGAAGTAGCAACCAACCCAGATGCTGGCAATGACTGCCAATGGCCACCACTTTGCTTGAGTAAAAAATAACTACTGCCGCTCTGTTGAACATGCGTTAAACCGGCATCAACGGCAGCGGCGAGAACCAGGCTTTCCGGAAATGCAACATAGGCGTTGCGCACTGTCGCCAACACCACATCATGCCAACGTACGGTGAGAACCTGCCGCTGGCCATTGTGAAGTTTGCCAATATAGTGCTGAACCGGTTGTCCGGCATCGCGCAACGTCAGTACGCGTTTTAATTCACGCTCAGAGCGAATTGAGAACTGCTCCCAACGCTCCTGATAACCGTCGCGGGCAACCACTAGTATGGGTAACCGTCGCTCCGCTTTGGCAGGCGCTAATGTGGTTGCGGTCAGCTTCCGCTGATTGCCACGGGCGTCTACCCACCAGGCGAATTTTGCCAGATAGGTTTGCAAGCCAGTTAAAGTGGGTGTCGATGGTGTTTTAGTTGTCGTTGTCATTCCATTCGTCACTGTAGCGCTCAGGATCTAAGCGTCGCTGCATGGTTCCATAATAGCGCGTTAATGGCGTCAAGCCATAAGGGTCATAATTCATATCGCGTTCTGACGTCAATCCGCTGATTGGAGCGGTAAGGGTGACCCGTTGCTCACTGCCTGGGAAGAAATTCGAGACCATGTCACCGTAATCGTTTGTTAATTCGGAATAGCGACTCTGGTCATAGGCCCCACTTGCACGCATTGCCGAGATACTAGCAGCTACCCCTGACCGGAGCAATACGGGCAACAACGCATCCGGTGCGTGAACATAGTTCGGTAACCCACCGCGCGTTGTCACGACGTCACGGACTAAACGAATATCCTCACGGGTCCACTCGGGCACCTGCTGCACATCCCAAATACTTTGCAGATGGAGACTCTGTTCTTGTTGTGTATAAGCACGCAATTCGGAGACCAATCGTTGCGCCCGTGCAGGTTCAACGCCGCGACGTTCGAGCAAAGCGGCCAGTTCGTTCCCCGGACTATTCACACTAATGAGACTCTCTAAATTTTGTAGCCGCAATTCTAGCGTTTGACCCAACGCATCGTAGCTGCGGCGCTCAGGTAAGGGCACCGTGACTGGATACCCATAAAAATTCAGCTCTGGTAGCACCCGTGCCGTGTTTTCCTCATCCAGCAACGCCCAATTACTGGTCAGTAGTTGCTGATCAATAAAGTTTATTGCCGAGTAGAGTGCCAACCGTTGTTGGGTTTGCTGCTGTAGGCGTTGAGCTTGGCTCACAGCGTGATTCGAGTTGGCAACAATAATCAGTAATAGGATTGAAATGATCGCCACAATCAACAGTACCTGAAAAAGTGCCATGCCCTGCTGCGATCGACGGTTATACATCACTCGTATACCTCGACAATTCGGCAACGGCACTATCGGGCAAGGTGATGAACCACACCACACCCGCCGCATTAATTTCAATAGCAAGCGGGTGCAAGCTTCGCTCCATACCGTCATAATCGCTAAACCATTCTGGAGTTGCTATGCGTTCTTCAAATCCCTCTGCTGCAATCGCTCGACTTCGAACGGCAATATTCTGCCAACCCTGATAGCGAAAGCTAATGCTCGCTGCATTCTCAATCAGTATGCGGCGAAAATTGAAGGGTAATGTTTGCCCTGCGCGCTGCAGCGCTTGCTGGCCTAACGTGGCCTCCTCATAGACCAATCGGAAGCCATTGTTCTGATTCGGCTCGCGAAAAATCCTAAACACTGCACTGGTGCTGGGATCTTGAGCACTAATACTCGCAACGCCAGTGAATCCGTCGTCACGCCCTAAAAAGTAAAATCCGGGCACCTGATTGTCATCGAATACCACTTTGGGATAGATGGCGTCCGTGACTTGATGAACTAATTGCCAGGTCCGGTAATTTTCGCGGACATCCAGAAAGTTAGACTGGTTACGTTGCCAGTTTTGGGTGAAATATTGATAAGCCATAGCGGCGCTGAGCATCACCAAGCTGATGAGGACCAAACTGATGAGGGTCTCCACCAGCGTGAAACCATGCTGACGGTCGGTGTAAGTGCGCTGGGTTAGAGCGTGGCGGCAGTGGCGTCCCATACCAGCTCCTCATAATAAAATTCGCGTTGTGAACTGTCATAACGCAGCTGCAATGCGACCTCAAACAATTGATAACGCGGTTGATAGCGAACTAACTGAATAGCTTCACCTGAGACTCGCGCTGGGGGCGGCAAATCGTTGATTGGTGTCGCTTGCCACTGCACTTGAACCCCATTGATCTCGAGTTGACCGGAAGTCACTCGCTCCGCCGTCTCTGATACGGGCTGTTGCAGTTGAAAGCGGATGGATGATTGCAAGGTTTCGATTTGCGTCAAAATATGAGTCACTTCCGCAGCCTTAGCGGAGCTAGCCTGGCTATTCTGAAAAGCGACCAACCCGGTGGTGACCGCTGCAAACAAGATCGTCATGGCCATTAACACTTCAATCAAACTAAACCCTTGCGCTCTAGTCCCCATCAATCACTCCTTGAATCCGTGCCGGATTCAAATTGGCACGCCGCGCTTGGCCTGCTTCGAGCCAGCGCACCTCGCTTGGAGTCCAGAAACCATGTGTATTGACGGTAAAGGTTTGATTTGGAAATTCGATATGTTCAAAGGTCTCGGCTTGTAGCAGTTGCTCAGCGGAGCGAACCTGTACTTGCTGTCCTTTGAGTTCTACCAGCACTTGAGCATCGAGAGTAAAGGCGTTGAATTCAATCGCATCCAGTTGCCGCAAAAATTTTTCGCGGTCTTCGGTCACTTGCATGCGTTCGTATTGGTTGATGCCAACCGGACCAATGAGGCTGAGCGCGATACCGACGATGGCCAGCACCACCAGCAGTTCAATTAACGTAAAACCGCGGCCGCGGGGGATCATATGTTGACGTCTGTGACGGCAGAGATACTGAGCATCATGATCACCACGATGCTGCCGACCACAGCTCCCATAAATAGAATCATGGCGGGTTCGAGTAAGCTGGTGAAACGCGTGACCCAGTTGTAGAAGGTACGGCGAGAACGCTCGGCAATTTCGCCGAATACGCGCGCTAACTCGCCACTTTCCTCACCAATGGTCAGTAACGCGGCGTAAAACTGCGGATACAATCGAGTTTCACCAAGACTCGCAGCTAGCCCTTGGCCGCGATTGATGTTTTCGGTTGCGCGCGCGACTTCTTCGCGCAGAGAAAGCGTACGCAGGGTTTTCTGCGCTAGCTTAAGACTGCGGTCGATGGCCACACCGGAATCAAGCATGATATGCAGCGCTGAATTGAAACGGATGCGCTCTACCAACAAGTTCGCACCGCTGATAATGGGCAATCGTTCGCGGCAATAGGTGCGCACTTTGATAACACTGGGATGCTCTTGTCCGCGCCAGGCAATAACGCCGACAATCACCAGACCCAGTAACAGATAGAGCTGATAGTTGATAAAGAAATCGCTGACAGCTAATAAGCCAAGGGTATAGCCCGGCAGCCCTTCCTGATTTTGGAAAATCGCGGCTAAATTCGGCACCACAAAGTTAAAGATAAATACGATGGCAAGTATACACACGGTCATGATCACACCCGGATACACCAACGCCTGCTTAATCTTGTCACCCAAGTCGATCTGATATTTCAGCTCGTCCGACAACTTGGTGAAAATACTTCCCAGCTCACCAGTCTCTTCGGCAATTTGCACTAAACCTAAGTACAACGAATTAAACACTTTGAAGTGACTGAGGGCATCGGACAGCTTGTGACCTTGCTTCAACTCGCCCAGCACTTTACGAATCATATCGCGCAAAGCCGGCTTCTCGACATTGTTGAGTAGAATTTCGAGGCCCTTATCGACCTTCAAACCTGAGTTCAGCAATAAGGCCAGCTCGGAGGTAAAAAACTCGACATCTTTGAGATTCAGTGAGCGCTCGCCAAACAAGGTGGTCATCGCATCTTGTTGCAATGGCTTGATCTCCGCGACCAGCAACTGTTGAGCTTGCAGTTTTTGCTGAGCAGCGGGTTGGTCTATGGCCTCGATAGTGCCTTGTTGTTGCACCCCGGTGGCATTGTACGCGGTGTACTTAAACTGAGGCATTAGCCGGCCACCCGCACAACTTCTTGAATGGTGGTTTCACCGCGCATGGCTTTTAACATGCCGTCTTCGAGCAGGTTGCGGAATCCTTTTTGACGATTGAGCGCGCGAGCTTTCTGGAGGAAATCACTGCTGCCCAGTAATTGCGTGAGGTCATCGTCACAACGCATATACTCAATCAACGCGACTCGACCTTGATAGCCGGTATGGGCACACTTCTCACAACCAACGGCTTGCATAAACTGCGGTTGTACGTCGAACCGGTCAGCCAACCATTCCATTTTCAGCTTATGGTAGTGCTCATTCGCATCCGGATCGGCAGTTTTACAATGTGGACACAGCTTCCGCGCTAATCGCTGCGCGACAATCACTTTGATGGCGGCGGCAAGCAAAAACTCTTCGACGCCTAAATCGAGTAAACGGGTGTAGGCACTGGCAGCGTCATTGGTGTGCAAGGTACTGAATACTAAGTGACCGGTTAGGGCTGACTGCAGCGCAATGGAGGCGGTCTCATTGTCCCGAATCTCACCGACCATGATGATGTCAGGATCCTGCCGCACCACGCTACGCAGCGCGTTCGCGAAGGTAAAGCCGATATCGCTTTGCACTTGCACCTGATTGATGCCGTCGAGCTGATATTCAACCGGATCTTCAATGGTAATAATTTTGACGTCGGGGTCATTGCGGCGCGATAAAAACGAGTACAGGCTGGTGGTTTTACCGGAACCAGTCGGACCGGTCAGCAACACCACACCGGATGTAGCTTGAATATCATGCAACAACGCTTGTTCAACATCCGCTTCAATTCCGAGAACTTTCACGTCGTAGGATAAACTGTCTTGCAGTAAGAAACGCATTACCACGCTCTCACCCTCACCCACCGGCAATGCAGATACCCGCACATCGACATTCATGCCATCAATGCGTAGTTCAATTTTGCCATCTTGCGGCCGACGTTTTTCCGCGATATCCATGTTCGAGAGCAACTTCAAGCGCGTGACAATCGGCAGCACCATATGCATCGGGATAAAGTCAGCTTCATGCAGCACACCATCAATACGGTAGCGCACGCGGCCTTTGCCCTTCCATGGTTCAATATGCATATCCGACGCACGGCGACGCAAAGCTTTGGCGATGAGCGCATTGAGTAAGTTCACGGTGGGCGCTTCTGAAGCAAGTTCGCGCAGACGGTCTTCTTCGAGCACACTCAAGTTGCTGCTGGTTTCACGTGGCGCTTGGCCCTGTTCATAGCGATTTTGCAGCCGGCCGTACTGCTCGTCACTGGCAATTTGTATCGTCAATTGTGGAAACTGATTGGCGACGAGCTCCAAAATGGCCGGCGTCGTGGGATTGGTGCAGATAACCGTAATCGATTCAGCAGCGGCAATCGGCAGCAGCTGATGGCGTTGCAAGGTCGCCAGATCCGTTGCTGGCAGCTGCTCTTGCAGCTCCTGCCAAGCTGCATCATCGTCCAGCAGATGTTCAATCGTCGCATCACTGACACGGTCAAGTTGATACACGCGACTGTAATAGTCTGGCAAAAACTCGGAACTGAGCGCACCCATGCGCACCAGAATCTGTTCCAACTGGCCACCATTGCGGCTTTGGAACTGCACAGCCTTGTTCACATCGTCAGCATTGACTCGAAATTGCTCGACGAAGAGCGCGTTCACATCAGTCATAGAATCACTTACGTAAATAAATGTCGTCGTTACCCTCTTGGCCGTCGGGACCAAGTGACTTCAGGGTGTAAGGGCGGTCTTCTTCGCCGGGCATCTTGTACACGTAGTCGTTACCCCAGGGATCGACCGGAATATCTTCTGGAAAATACGGACCTTGCCAACGCTCATTATCACTGCTCAATAACACATCTAAGTTGGCTGGAAAAGCGCCTAAATCTAAGCGATAGGTACTAATTGATGTTTCTAACATCCGCATTTGTGTTTGTGCGGTTTTAATCCGTGAGTCGTCCACTTTTCCGAACATTTGCGGTGCAACCAACGATGCCAACAGGCCCACAATCACCATAACAATCAATAGCTCAATGAGCGTAAAGCCTTGATTGGCCTTTATCCTATTCATGCTCCTACTTCCTTATCTCATTAATCCGTATAGAAAGGACTGCGACGATCAGTCGTATTGTACAATTGAATACTGCGACTCAGCATTTGTCCACCATCTCGAGTCAACGGCGTCCAACCAATCACTCCACGATTACGACTATGCTGCATCTGTAACAAATCGATGGGTATGCTGATATAGAATCCCTTGGTGAAGCTACCCTCACCATAATCCGCCGACGACACATTCGTTTTTGCTGCATAGGCACCAATTATCATGCCACTACGAAACTTGTGTTCAAAATTAATTTGAATGCCGCGATCGCCGGCCAAGAACTGACCCGCTGCTACTTTAAACAACGAGTTTGGCATAAAGTTCGGTTCCCAGTAACCGGTAATATGCCCCGTAAATACATCGTAATCGAGAAATCCGGTGTGGCTTTCGTAATCACGCTGCTTCACCCAGTTCATGTCGACACCGATGGCCCAGTTGGCATCGAGTTCACGGTACAGCAGTTCGGTCCCGACGCCACCAAACATACGCTCCATATAACCTGCGTAATAGGCGGTGTAGAGATTCGTTGCGGGCTGATCCATGTGGCTAAGTTGTAGCCGTTCCATCCAAATATCACTGAAGGTCACGTACTCGCGGATATAAGTTCGGACGCGCGGCAATGGTGACTCGAACCCATCAACGAGGAAGTTAAAGTCATCGAAGTTGGTCATCAAATTACCGCTGAGTGTGCCGTGAATAAAGGTATTTGGCGCAATCCACCAATCACTCGTGAGATCCAGACCCAACTGATACATATAGAAGTTCTCTGGATTACCAAATGCTTGGCGTAGAAATGGCTTCACACTGACTCGTGGCCGCGTAATTTGTATCTCGCGTTCATATGCACCGACCTTGTCGCGCTCACTCAGCGGTATGTCCACTCGCGTTATGGCGTCGTCAAACTTGGTGTTGATATCGCGGCGTTCAATCGCATCCAGCGCCTTCTCAACGTCTACTACGTCGGTCGCCATTTGCATGTCGTCTATGCTTTCGACAATTTCATACTGTGTAATCGACTCAGGTAATGCCGAGGTGAGCGTGCGGGTGGTGTTTTCGATAGCAAAGGTGTTGTCGCGGAAATAAGACTGATACCCATAGATTCGAGCGGTATCTTCGGTTTCACTGTCAGCATTCCGCTTGAAAAATTGCATTTCACGAACGTTAAGACCGCCATAACGATTTAATTCGCGGGCTAAGCGTTGCAGCTCTTGTGGATCAGTCAACGAGGTCAGTGGCTCGACCGCCTTGTCGCTGCCGCGTGCCGGGACACTCCGGTCCACTTTAACTTGACCTAAAGAAGTGAAATTGGTGCGCACGGTAAAACCAAACATCCAGGTATTACCACGCTCGTAACTCAGCTTTAAGCTGAGGTTGTCCGCTAACTGATATTCAGCGCCAAAGTTCCAACGTGAATCCGCCTGCAAATTACCGATAAATTCCTCGGTGCGATAATCATTGCCATCATATTCAGCTTTCAGCGTTAACCCATCGATAGGCGCTGCGTATTGAATACCTCCAAACAATGAAGTCGGTCCGCGAAACCATTTATCAATTTCGAATTTACCGCCATTACCCAGAAACTCGTTATCCCGCGTACAAAAGCTATCGCGCAGCTCACAAAACGGATTATCGATGTTCTCAGAGCTACCCATGTAGCCCCAACCGAGCCCGACTGAAAAATCAAAGTCACCGTAGCGTTTGCTCGCCACCAAATATTCGCTGGCAAAAACCCCGGTACCGGCTAAGTCACGCCAACCGAGACTGACTTCTGGCAGGTAATAGCTTTCCTCCAACAGCCGTACTTTGATATCGATACCTTTGTCTTTACCGGTTTGATCACCGCTGAAACTTGGGTCTTCACTGTAGGTAATGGGACGTATATCGACATAGCGTATGTTGGCCTCTAACCAAGGAAATAACTGCATCGATACCGACATCCGTCGATACTCTTCACTATCGTAATAGGTACCAGAGAACTCGCCGTACGGCGCCATGCGAGCGGTTGGCATTTGGAGCAAGCCAACCCCACCATATGCGGTTTGGGTCGCACGCATTTCATCAGCATTGACACTCACCGCTCCCAACATCACGGCGGTAGCGAGAGCGGAGCGGCGAAAACGGGATAATTCAAACATCATGAAATAGGATTCCAATAACGAACCAATGCGCGGAGGCGCTCATTCAAGCCTTGGTAACGGTCGACCAGCCATTCTGATGGCACTTCAACAAACAGCAACGCCCCGTAGGGTGCGACTAGACCCGTCTGATTGTAATAGGCCACCGGTACCTCAGATAACTGTCCAGTTAGGTCAACGAGCACTACATGGGCTAACTGTTGATAGCGCGAAAATACATGCTGCGCCTGTAACACCTGTCTGACTGACAATGAAGCGTTATAGGGTTGTATCTGCACCTGGCCCGTCTGCGTCATCCCCACGACTCGCCAGGGTATATCGGTCGTTGAACTCGGTGGATACAACAACTGGTAGGATCCGGCCGGAAGCAACGGGTTGTGCTGAATAGAACGCGACGTATCAGCAGCAGAAGAGAATAAGCTCGGCCGCTCATAGGAATAGCCTGGCTGCATATCAGAACGCTCTTCAACCAGCGTGATACCGACATTCTCAGCGCCAACCAGCGGCCATTGTCGCACCTGAGCAGCCAATTGACGAAGTGATTCAGCAACATCATATTCACCGAAGTCACGGTAATAGGCACTCATGGCAATGAGATCATTGACGACGGCCGTTTGTTCAGTTCGAATTTCTTGTTGTTTCGCTTGGCTAACTAAACGCGTTGCCGGCCAATAGGTCGCAGCCGGGAGTTGTGCCAATTGGTACACTTGACTTAACCGCGGGCGCTCAGTCAACTGATAGGTTTGCTGACCAATCGTCAGGGTAACGACCGTTTGCTCGTCTGTTTGTGCCGCACTGGAGGGCATATGAATCGCGAGCATCATCAGGATAACAAGACATAAGCTGCGCATCAGTACAAGTCTCCACTGTAGGGCTTGACCTCAGCCATTGACGCATAACCGTGTTCCGCGGACACCCACTGTTGCGATTTGACGGTACGTCCATTGGCAAGCCAGAAGGTATTTGAAAATTCTTGCGCGCCGAAAACTGAATTATCGGCGTAGGTGCCGTTTTCAGTAACTTCTAGAACCTGAAGCGCGGTGCCATCAGGATGGATATAGGTCTGCGGCTGCGACGCCACGGTAAATTGACTCTCCACAACAATGCGTTGCGCTTGCAGCGTTGCATGGCCTTGAAACTCGACTTCACGTGACCACGCGACAGGGCAATCTGTGAGTGGTTCGTTGTGGCGCATCCGCTCAGTCATGCATAGCAACGGATCGGCGTGCGTGTTGGTCGTATAACGCGGGAACCCAGCGAGTCCGCTCGATGCAACAATACGTCCCCGTTGCGTCACAAAGACTTCTCGTGCACCTGAAATCCAATTCCGCTGCGGCTGAATGTCGCCACCACTGATCTGATTCAAAATGACCGCAATTTGTGGCGAACTTTCGGTTTTTACATACCAGGTAGCATAGCGTAGGTCGTTTAGCGCACGTTCGGTAAAGACAAAATCTTCGGGTTCGGTAATGGCTGTTTCAGCCATTTCCATAAAGTTATTAACACGGACACTACACCCACTAACCGCCAGCAGACTACACAGACAAAGGAGTGGAACAATCAGGTTCTGCTTCAACATTTCTCACGCTCTTAAAAAAATACCGCAGTGCGCACCTGCGGTATTTCATTTTTAATGTCTCTCAACCAACTTAGTTTGAAACGGTCGTTGTGGTAACCGTAGTCGTTGTTGGTGGAGTAGTCACCGGAGGCTCAGTTACTGGTGGTTCAGTTACTGGCGGCTCTGTCACCGGAGGCTCTGTCACCGGCGGCGGAGGCGGCGGTGGTGGAGGCGGCGGTGGCGGCGGTGGCGGCGGTGGTGGTGGTGGCGGCTCAGAATCGCTGCTATCCAACATTGTCGCTGCAGCAACAACACCGATAGTCGTAGCAATCACAGTTTTTGGTGTGATTTCACCGAAACCATTCGCTGAATCTGGTGCGACTTCACCACTACCTTGCATAGCAATAGCAGCTGGCGTAAGCGCCATACTAATTGCGACAGCTAAAGCAGTACGTTTTAACATTTTCATACACCTCTATGTGTTTGATTGGCCAATCGATAGCCAGATTTTTATCCGACTATGATTGCTCTCAGACTAGCACGATGTTTTATTCTTGTGAAGCAACTTTGTGTAAATGAACATCCATTTGAGGGTACGGAATTCCGATGTCATTTTGATCAAGCGCTAGCTTAATTTCACGCATGAGATCCCAGTACACGCCCCAATAATCGGTTCCTTTAACCCACGGCCGCACAATGAAATCAACGGATGAGCTATTTAAGGCATGCACTTGAATGTTTGGCTCAGGCTCAGGCAAGATCCGTGATTCTTTGGCAAGAACTTGCTCGAATACTTCTTTACATTTCTGTAGGTCAGCGTCGTACGAAACACCGATGAGCAAATCAACCCGACGGGTATCTTCGCGATTGTAATTGGTGATCGGCGAACTGGTAATCTGTGCATTGGGAACAAACACAACTTTGTTGTCTGGAGTTTTCATGATGGTTTGGAAGATATTTACTTCTTCCACGGTTCCAGAAACGCCACCGGCATCGACGTACTCACCCGCACGGAACGGACGGAACATGATGATCAACACGCCTGAAGCGATATTCGACAACGAGCCTTGCAACGATAAACCAATGGCTAAACCTGCAGCACCCAAAATGGCGATAAACGATGTGGTTTGTACACCGACTTGTGACAATGCCATGAGCAAGGCTGCGATAAAGATCACGGTCTTAATAATCGCGGAGAGGAACGAGATCACCGCGCCATCCATACCGCGTTTATGCATGCCTTTTGCCATCAGCTTCGCCACACTATTGGCAACAATCTTACCCACCACCAGAATGACAATACCGACGAGAATTTGTACAGCGTAACCAATCAATGTTGTTTGGTTATCGCTGATCCAGGTCATGATTTGGTCCATAAAACCCTCTATTGAATCAAGTTGATACTAACTATACGGCCGTATAGTGTAGCTGGTTTAGAATCGAAACCCAAATGCGTAGCGACCTGCTGCATCTGGCTGTCCGAGGAAAGGTAGTAGCTCTTGCACCTCGGCTGGTGTCTCGATAGTCGGTTTAAAAAAACCATCAATACGGCCACGAGGAATTTGCCGGGAGCCCTCGACTAAGGCCTCAAAACCGAGACCGAGTCGATTGTTTTGCGGCATGGTGACCGTGATCGCTTCGGCCTCTGTACATTGCAATTGCACGTCGAAATTGCCGAGGTCAAGCCAGCGATTGTCGAGCTTCACTTGCACCGCGTTCGCAGCAACGGTTCCAGCCAGAGTCGAGCACCATGTCGGTTGTTGCCAATCCGCTAATCGGTAATCTTGAACACGCAGATTCCAGCGCCCATCAATGGTCAATGGTAACGGCAGATCGAGCGCCGTTGCTCCGCTTAAAATGCTGCCGCTCAAATCGGCATTGAATTGTTCGAGGCCTGTGCTGGTCGCCACTAGCGAACCCTGGCCATACACCAAGTTTGTCAATTGCGGTATCCGAAAATCCACCATCAAGGTGCCAGTAAACAACGACCACGGGTGAACGTGCCACGTCACATCTTGCAGTCGTACTGGTGCTCCAGTGGGTAAGCGTGTTTCGACACTAGCGGCACTCCCACTCCATAATGAGCCTTCTAAGCCGTGCAAGCTAACCTGTTGTGCCGCTCCGGTTTGGGTCAGTGTCCACCCCACCAAACGTGCGGGTGCAAACACGATCAAGGCAATCAAGTACACCGGGATAAGCCACAATAACCACGTCCAACGCATTAGCCACGTACCTGTAACTTACGCACCCGCACCAAGCCAGGAGCACTGCCCTCAGCGACGTCGAGCGATTCAATGACCATACCACCCTGGCCTTGCAACGCATTCAGCATTTCAACCAAGTTGGTGAAGGGCGCTTCATCAATAACCACCAGCAACCCACCTTGACCCGGTTGCATCCGCGTTACACTGATATTGTTTTGATCGGCTAACCGAGTGACTCGCTGTGTGAGACTACCACTAGCCTGATTGCTGGTCGCCGCGGCGCCACCGCCTTCGCGAGCTGCTTGCAATAACCCCGCTTGCTCACGAACCTTCGCTAATACCTGTTGCTGCGCCTGCAACTGCTGTTTTCGCTCAGTGATGCCATTCGCGACCGGCAACCAAGCAATAGCGTACACCAGTGCAACTGCCGCAAGACCGCCGAGTATGCTGACCAAGGTGCGCTCGCGCGTATTCATTCGTTGCCAATACGGCTCGATCAATGTCTTCGTTTGTTGGCTCAGTGAATTAAAAATCGTCATTTTGCTGTTCCCGTTATGTCATGTCAGCGAGCTAACGCACACGAACCGTTACTGTGCCGCTGACACCACGATCATTATTGCTGATGGAGCCCTGCTCAACCTCATACGATCCGGCTTGCTGGGCTGCATTGCGAAACGCTTCAAAACTGTTGAACCGTTCGGCGCGCGCCTGCAGTCGCAATTCACCACGCTCAAAACGCAGTAATTCAAGTTGCATATCACCCGCTGATTGAAACGCTGGTTGTAAGTCAGTGAGCACCTGCATGACGTTCCCGCTGGTCGCAGTCGTACCGGCAACGGCCTCGAGTTGGCGCCGCAACTGCACTTCAGCATTGACAATGACGCCCTCACCGGGCACAACATCACGATACGTTTGTTCAATGGCCAAGCGCACCTGCTCTTGCTGTTGTCCGAGCTGGATATAGGTGGCCACCTGCTGTACATAGACGAGGGCAATCAGCACTGTCGCTGCAATTGCAAAGGGCCGCCACGGTAAGTTAGTACTAACTTTTCGACGTTTACGAGTGACTTTGTAGTCATTTTGACGCAGGTTAATCAATTGCTTTTGTGAACCGCGATTTGCGCTGGCCACAATACTCAGCGGAACCTCAATATCCGCCGCTTCTAACTTGTCGCTGGTGACCTGAATGGGGCCAAAATGCACCAATTTGGTGCAATCGGCGTCGACGAAGGTATCCAGTCCTAAACTATCGAGTAACTCAGCCTCAACGGCAAAACCGGATTGGTCTCCATGACGAATAATCACATCGTGGCCGAGTTGCAGTGCGTGCGCAGTGTTGGCTGCCGGCGCCGGTAACATATAGAAATCAGGGTATAGCGTGTCAGCCTCGATGTCGGCTTGCTGCAACCATTCCAGCCAGTTTTGCATCGCGATATCGGCAACAACGGCAACGGGCAAAGGCGCTTCAGTACCGGCAACTTTGTAGTTTGCCGGCCAAGCAAAATGCAGTTTATCGATATCCGTCGCAAACTCATCTTCGAGCGTGTTGGGAACCAACTGTGACCAGAGTCGCTGCGAACCTGCAGGCAACGGTGCACTTTTCATGCTCACGGCTTGTCCCGCTACGAAAACAATAACATCACGACTGCGTGCCCGTTCTGTCAACTGCTCCAGATCGCTCACTTGTGGCAGCGTGCCACTGGCAATCAATTCGCTGGTGCTACTCCCCCAAATAAGCCAATGCACCGGTTGGTCAGCGCTTGCGGGCAACCGAATATACAGCGTTTCCATATTATTCTCCTATGCTTCGGTAGAGCACCCGTGTTTGCTCTTCATCAATGAGCAAAAATGAACGGCCACGCAAGGTTAAATCACCGAATGTAATTTGTGCGATTAATGCAAAATACTGACTTTTCACAGACAGATCGTCAAGCGCTCCGCCCAATTGACTGATCACCGTTGGATCGGGGCGGACATTCCCCCCAAATTCTGGCTGAATCTGATTCGATTCGGCGCGACTAAAAGCGCTATCGTTGCGGAGCCCTTCGGTCGATTCGTAGCCCTCCTCAGGGCGACTCGATAAAAAGCTTTGCGCATCATCAACTGACATGGCACCCAGTGTTGCCGCATACAATAGCTCTGGACGGTTTTCGGCGAGCGTATTGGGATTTAAAGACCATTTGGCATTATTGGGCCACATACATAAATAGGGTTTCATCACTTGATAGATCTGCGGTGTAACGCCCCGAATTAACCTTAACTCGGAATACTCAGCCAAATAGGTATTGCCCGCTCGATACGGAAATTCGCGCGATTCATAATCAGCATCCTCGGCACCATAGCTGCTGATCAGATTCTGATTCTCATCCAACCAATCAACGGTGCTATCGACAATGGTGTCGATGGTGTATTGATCGCCATCTTCCAAAACCGCCATGAGCAACATTCGAAACTGAGTTTTGCGGCGCTCGAGCAGGCCTTGTTGGTCTTCGGGTAAACGCAAACTGTTGACGTTGAAACAACTATGTTGATCGTGGATTACGCCCTGAATATCGCCCCCCTCAACTGGGTAACGTTGACCATTTGCGCTTTGCAACGCCCATTCTTGCTGCAGATGCGCGGTAAAATCGTCTTCGATTAACTCGGTTTGGAGCATCTCGCGCACGATGGTCTCGGCGCTCACCCAATACCAATACCCTTGTTCAGCTTGCTGCAAATTGGCGGTTCTCAACACGCTGGTTTGTAGGCGCTCGCTCAAGCTCATGGCTACAACAGCCACTATAGCGACAACCAATAAAACAATGATCAGCGCGACACCCTGTTGCTGTTGTTGGCCGTGGTAGCGACGCTCACGCATTAGCTCTCTCCACCGTTTGGATTCGCCGGAGCATCAGGTTGAGGGTTGGTCTCATCGCCAGGTTGTTCGAGCGGCTGTGGTACCTGTTCGGTGAAGTCGCCACCATTGATGGTGAACACCCGCTGGATCCGTCCCCAGCGCTCAGTAACCAAGGTGAGTTCAATGGCGACAGGTAATTCATTGGCATGTTCCCAACGTTCTAACCA
>DASSWH010000103.1:0-9514 GCA_035705175.1 Pseudidiomarina sp. | reverse complement strand
TTTTCGCCAAAGCTGATTAAAACTTCCGATTTGTGTTTATCATCTTCAGCCCAAGGTCCAGCGTCGCTGTCTGAACTGTAGAGGAATGAAGCAGCTATAAGCGCGAATAGCATGGTTATGGAACGATTCATAAAAACCCCGTTTCGTTAAAAGTACACTATTTAATAACACAAAATAAACGATGTCCAATGTTTGTACCAAACGATATTCTTACCAGAGTTACAAACTGACGTTTTGCTCAAGAACAAAACGAGGATATCAAGACTAATGCCAGCAAAGTTGTAGGCTGCAGGCCAAGCAAACTAACAACCCGCACAAAGTTATTTACAAGCGAATAAGTTTTCACCTATCTTTGCAAAAAAGCCTCGAGCTCAGAAAACGAAATTAAGAGAATGTGACGATGACATCAAAACTTTCCTTTATCTGGCAACAACGCTTCGCACGCTTGCACACCAAGCTATTTCCGAAGCTTATCGGCTTCTTGAGTGCTCAAGTACCGAAGCAAGAAGCTGAAGAAATTGCGCAAGAAGCCTTACTCAAGGTGTATCAGCGGTTGCAAGATGCGCTGGCAAAAAATGAGAAATTGTCAGATGAAAACCTAGCGGCACTGACCTATACCATCGCCAAGAACTTGGTTATTTCGCGCGCGCGGCATTTGAAAATCCGCTGGCAGTATCACGAAGAGCAGCGCACGCAGCTTAGTTTGGAAGCTTCGCACAACGCCGAACAAAACGTTATCAATGACGACATGAATCGTCATCTGCTTGCCGCAATCAATCGGTTACCAGCTATTTGCCGTAACGTGTTTATCTTGCGAAAAATCCACAACAAGCGCTATCAAGATATCGCCTCAGAACTTAATATATCGGTGAAGACGGTTGAGAATCATCTCGCGAAAGGCATGAAGCTGTGTCGTCAGTATATGATTGAGTCGGTGAACGAGGAGTCGAAGCAAAGCAGTATGGATTCAACACTATGCAAATAGAAGATTGGATTGTTCACGACATTCCCGATGAAATTATCGGGCAAGCATCGGACTGGATTGTGCAGTTAGACAAGCTCGAGCACGATGACAGTCAGATAGTGTCACCAACCATGGCGACGCAAATTCGCCGTGACTTTGATTCGTGGCTGAATCACGATCATCTTCATCAACTTGCGTTCTTGCAGTTATCCGAAATGTGGGCGAAGTCATCGATGCTCCGTCACGTGGAACATTTGATCGATAAATCAGAAGTCATTCACTTCCCGAACTTGCATTCAATGCCAACTTTTGACGTTGAACCGAGCCCTGTTCTTATCGACCATAACGACACTATTTCTGCACCAGCGTGGATGTACACTGTGGTTATTGGACTGGTTGTGGTCGGTACTCTTATCCCTTTCTTGCTGTAAGCTTTTCAGCAATCCGGCAACTCCCTCGTGAAAAAAGTTTCATTTGCGAGTAGGGGTATTTCTGATCTCGTGCGTTTATTACCTGAATTACAGAACTCAGTTAAAAACATACGAGAGACTGCTCATGAATAAATATAATAAATCAGTATCAACCCAGGCTAAGTTAACCAAAGTCGCAGCCGCTGTGGCATTGGTCTTGTCCTCGCAAGCTTTTGCACAACAAGTCGAAGACGATGCAGAGGCAACACAACCAGACAAATCTGTTGAGCGCATCACGGTAGTTGGTTCGAACATCAAGAACGCCCAAGTATCGGACGCACTTGCGGTATCAGTGATCAGTGCCGAAGAAATCGGTGAGTTAGGCGTAGAGTCACTGGACGATTTACTGCAACTTATTCCAGAAAACGGCCAGAACTTCATGAGTGAAGCTGAGAATATTTCTGGTGGTGTAAACTCCGCGCGTGGCGACGTTGGTTCATACAACCTGCGGAATTTGGGTACCGGTAATACGCTCGTCTTGTTAAACGGTCGCCGCATGGTGAACTCTGCAACC
The DNA here is from genome assembly GCA_035705175.1 of Pseudidiomarina sp. Lineage (GTDB taxonomy): Bacteria > Pseudomonadota > Gammaproteobacteria > Enterobacterales > Alteromonadaceae > Pseudidiomarina. Next base: position 7,566 of record DASSWH010000103.1, on the reverse strand, counting down.
TATCAAACCGAAGAGGTCGGTGGTAGCTTCGTGCCGGTGAACTCCGCCAACGTCAATATGATTCCAGTGTTTGGTTTGGACCAAGTAGAAGTGTTGCGAGATGGCGCTTCAGCTATTTATGGTGCTGACGCCGTTGCCGGCGTGGTCAACCATGTGGTGAAAAGCGATTTCGTTGGCTTTAACGTATCTGCGCGCTACTCAGATTTTGAAAATTTCTCAAGTCCAGCACAACGCCTACAAGTTGAATGGGGCGAAGACTTCAATGACGGTCGTACCAACGTCAGTTTTTTCGGTGGCTTTTACAAGCGTGACCGCATCAATTCGCAAGACGATGAGCGTTGGGCCGATTCTGATTTCCGTCGCTTGATTCCTGAGGGTTCGCCATGGGCGGGTGATACGCGCTTCCGCAACGACAGTGCTAACTCGCTCTATGGCCAGTATGACCTGATCACGCGTGCATCTGGAGTTGGCGTGAATGGCAGCATTACTGATAACGCTGGTGAATTCGAGACCTATCCGGTGGGCGATCCGCGCTGTGAGTATGATATCAACGAATACATTTGTGGCGCTGTCGACGGTCAAGGTCTATATCGTTACAACTTAAACGCTGACCGTGACTTACGTTCGAAAATGGACCGTACCAATTTATTTTTATTCGTCAATCATGAGTTCGACAACGGTGTCGAGAGCTTCAGTGAAGTCTCCTACTATGCGTCGAACACGAACTTACGCCGTCATCCGACATCACCGTTTAGCGCAGTCAAACTTCGCGTTGGTGCTGAGAATTACTACAACCCCTTGGGTCCATGTGGGTCGCCGAACCGTCTCCCAGATGAACTGATTCCGGACGTGCCTTGTAGCGGTCTGGAGCTAGAAATCGACAACTACCGCTTTGCGGAAATTCCTCGTATCGTCAACAACGACGGACGCTCCTACCGCTTCTTACAAGGCTTCCGTGGCGTATGGGGCATGTGGGATTGGGAAGGCGCGGTCACGCACTCTAAAGCCACTAAAGATGATGTGACGTCGAATCGGGTCTCAAATATTCTCATGGCAGAAGCACTCTTTGACCCGACGCCGGACGCTTACAATCCTTTCAGTGGTGGCGTCAACAGCAACATCGAGCGCGCTCTCATTGATGTGTATCGCTCTAGCGAAACCGAACTGACCATGTTTGATTTCAAAATGGCGAACCCAGCAATTTACGAGCTTCCGGCTGGACCTGTTGGCTTTGTTGCGGGTGTCGAGTATCGCGAGGAATCGTTTAAAGATGACCGTGATCCGCGCTTAGACGGTACCATTCAATTTACGAGCTACGATGGGGAGACGTACCCGTTTGTGTCAGATGTGGTGAACTCAAGTCCTACACCTGATAGCAGCGGTGAGCGAGATGTCACGTCGTTTTTTACCGAGCTCCAAATTCCAGTGCTTGAAACGCTCGATGTACAAGCCGCGATTCGCTACGAAGACTTTTCAGATACTATCAGCACGACCGTCGGCAAAGTCGCCTTCGGTTGGTCGCCGAACGACATGTTCATGTTACGTGGTTCTTGGTCAGAAGCGTTCCGTGCACCAAACTTAGTGACCATCAACGAGAGCATTGTTGCCCGAAACAACACGCGCACCGACTACACATGTTTGTACGCAGCAGAATTCGGTGGTGATCCGAATCAGGATGAATTGGATTGTCGTAATTCGGTTCAACGAGTCGCACAAGGCAGTGATCAATTGGTGCCTGAGGAATCAGTAAACACCAACCTTGGTATTGTGTTTAATCCAATGGATGATCTGACGCTAACAGTCGATTATTGGACTATTGAGAAAGAGAACACCATCGGTTTGTTTGGTGAAGAAAACCACACCCTACTTGACTTAGTCATGCGCTTAGAAAACGGTCTTAGCAACTGTGACAGTGCATCATTTAATGCGGCAGTGGAGCGTGGTGACATTGATCCAGGCACCGCAGGTTTCTATGAGGCTGCTGGCATTTGTCCGGCTGGTGAAATCTCACAAATCACAGACCAATATGCCAACCTCGACACGCGGACATTGGCAGGCTTCGACGTCGGCGTCTATTACAGCGTCAATTCTGATTACGGCCGTTTTAGCTTCAAATACAACGGTTCATTCCTAGAAAAATTTGAACAAAGCGCTGGTGGTGATGCGAAGGTATTGGTCGAAGCTCAAGAAAGTGGTTTGCTGCCAGCTTCGTTCCCTGTGACTGGCTTTGCCGATTTGATTGGGCGTGATGGCAATCAAGAGCAGCGTCATTCTGCGCGTCTATCTTGGCGCAAAGAGGCCTATGCAGCGTCGTTGACTGGGAATCGCATTGGTAGCTTTTATCAAAGTGATTTGACCCTTGACGACGGCACACGCTACGTAATTCCTGCCATGACTACGTTCAACGCAACCTTTGATTACACCGTGTTGTTGAACAACGTAGATACTCGCTTCCGGTTGGGTGTGGTAAATTTATTTGATGAGCGTGCGCCACTCGCGGATGGTTACTTCGGCTTCTTCTCAGATGCTCACCGTGACTATGGCCGGCAGTTCTATATCGACGTCAGTGCACGATTTTAATTGAACTGAATAATTAGGATGTAATCATGCACGCAACTGAAACACGCGCCCTTGACCGGGCGCGTTATCAAAACGTTGGCTTGTTACTTGGGCCAATCATTTTCTTCGTAATGATGCTGTTCGATCGTAGCCAAACAACTATGGAGCCAGCCGCCTGGCGGGTTGCTGCCGTAGGTTTATGGATGGCGGCATGGTGGGCGACCGAGGCTGTTTCGGTGCCGGTCACTGCATTCTTGCCGATGATCATGTTTCCGTTTTTGGACGTGACCACTATTGCGGATGCGAGTCGGCATTATGCAAATCCCACTATCTACTTGTATTTGGGTGGTTTTATTTTGGCCATTGCCATCGAAAAATGGCAGCTACACAAGCGTATTGCTTTGTCGATACTGTCGGTAACCGGTACTGACGGTAAATTTCTTATTGCCGGCTTTATGACTGTTGCTGCGTTGTTATCGATGTGGATGACCAATACCTCAACGACCATGATGTTGATGCCGATTGCCTTGTCAGTCGCCAACATGATCGCCGAGGAGAATAGTCATCTCCAGCCAGGCGAGCTGAAGTCGTTTCAAAAAGCGATGTTATTGGGCTTGGCCTATGCTGCGACTATTGGTGGCTTGGCAACGCTGATTGGCACACCTCCCAACGCTCTATTAGCCGCGTTTTTGATCGAAAATTACGATATTCACATTACCTTCGCGAGTTGGATGCTCGTTGGCGTGCCCGTGATGCTATTGATGTTGCCGCTAGCGTGGTACTCGCTGACTCACTTTACGTTCAAGGTCAACATACCAGCGAACCCTGAGGTCAACGACCACATCAAAAACATGGTCTCCGACCTCGGACCCATGAGCAAAGCGGAAGCTCGAGTCGGTGCGGTCTTTTTGCTGGTCATCATCTTCTGGATTATGCGTCGTCCTATCTCGGCTTGGCTCGGTATCGATTTTCTCACCGATACCGGCATTGTCATGGCGGCAGCGCTGTTGCTGTTCTTGCTACCGAGTGGTTCACAAAAACAAGCGCAACTGCTGACTTGGGAAAACGTCCAGGGCTTGCCATGGGGTGTATTGATTTTGTTTGGTGGCGGTTTAAGCCTCGCAGCGTCAGTTTCTGACTCCGGTCTGGCCGAATGGCTCGGTAGCAGCTTAATGCCACTCGGTGCATTTGGTGTAATAGCCCTGGTATTGGCTGCCACTGGTTTGGTTATTTTCTTAACCGAACTGACCAGTAATGTTGCCACCGCTGCAACCTTCTTGCCAGTGGTTGGTGCGGTAGCACTAGAGCTAGGTGTGTCACCTCTAGTGCTGTGTATTCCAGTTACCCTAGCGGCAAGCTGCGCCTTTATGTTACCGGTAGCGACGCCACCCAATGCCATTGTCTTCGCCTCGGGTAAGTTGACTATACCTGACATGGTTCGCGCTGGCTTAGTACTCAACGTTATCGGCATGGCCTTACTAACCGTCGTCTCAATTTGGTTAGCGCCCATGGTGTTCCCGACGTAACAAGGAGTCTCTCATGCTGAGGAAACTGTTGGTTGGTTGGATTGTTGCACTGGCTCTGGTCGCGCCAGTGCAGGCTGCAGACGATCCAAAGCGAGTTTTATTTGTTGGCAATAGCTTCAGCTTTTACAGCAATGGTATTCACAATCATTTCGCTAACTTGCTACGCGCTGAAGGCGCGTGGCAAGCCGGCGAAAACCGTGTGCGACTGCTAACGCTGTCGGGTGGTCATATTCATGAGACCGGCCGCTTGCTTAATAGCTACTTGGGCGCTGGCGACGACAACTGGCATGCAGTGGTTTTGCAAGGGCACAGTAACGAGCCGCTGGATAAGAAAAAGTCGGCACGGTTTGAAAAAGCTATGGAGTTGATGATTCAAGCATTGCGTGAACGCGACATACAACCCGTGCTATTCATGACTTGGGGGTACCAAAACGAACCTTCGATGAGTCGTAAACTGCAAGCTGCTTATGAGCGTGTTGGTAAGCGTCACGATGCTTTGGTTGTGCCGATTGGTGTGGCTTTTGCGGAGGCGGCTGAACGTCATCCTGATATCAATTTGTTCGTAAAGGACGTGCGTGGTGCCGCTGACGAGCAGCTACTATATCGGCGTGATATTAAACATCCAAGTATGGCTGGCACCTATTTAGCTGCATGCGTTATGTATGCAAGTTTGTATCAACGCAGTCCCGAAGGTAACCTCTTTACCGCCGATTTAGATACTGATACTGCGCTAGCACTGCAACGGCTGAGTTGGCAGGTGGTGACTGATTATTTTAGTTTGCCGACTGCAGATCAGGAGTAACGATTTTAAAATTCCATGATCGGTGAAACAAAGGCAATGAGCGCCTGAAAGTTGCCCGCATCCGCGGCACGAAGTGAATTAATATAATCTTCTCGGCGCTCATTATCCGCTTGCAGGTCAAAGCCACTTGCCCAATCAATCGGAGGTTGGTTGTATGCTTGTTTGAGCAAGATGTCGGTTGCAACACGCGCTTGTCGCCCATTGCCGTTGGCAAATAAATGTATCTGTACCAAACGATGATGAAATCGAGCGGCAGCTTCTAACGGCGAGTAAGTCTCATGCTCAGCCCAGTATTCTGCGTTACCAAGCAATAGGCGTAATTGAATCGAAATGTGAAGCGGATCGATACCGATGTTTTTCTCTGTCAGGCGATATTCACCTGCCCATGTCCAGACGTCGCCGAAAAGCTTTTTGTGTAGTTTTCTAATGAAGCCATCATCGAAGATTGAGCCGCCGCGCTGACGAGATACCCATGCAAGACCTTGCTCAATGTTTGCTTGTTCTAGCTCATTTAGTTCGCCGCGAGTAAGAACATGTTTGAACTTAAGTCCCTGCATTTCATCGGGGTCGAGCGGAGTGGCTCCGTCGGGTTCTGCAAACACTATTTAACGTCCCAGAAATCGGTCGGCATATCGCGGATAAGTTCACTCGTGAGTTCATCAATTCGCTGTTCAATTTGTTGCTTCGTTAACGATTGCATTTCCAACGCCATGTGAGCGCTAGCTCGCATAACCAGAGCTTCAGCTTTGCGCCGTGCTTGGGTTCGAATAAGGTCAGCAACTTCTCCATTATCAGGAACGATAGCATAGACGAATCGTCCACCCATTGCTTCGGCGAACTTCTGCATTTGCTTGATCGTTATGGCTCCGTTCAGCTCGTTACGCTCGGCCTGATAAATAGCGTTACGGCTGACCCCAGCACGTTTTGCAACCTGCACACCTGACATTCCGAGGGCGTTCCGCAACCCCGACAGCCACCCATCTGGCGGGCTTCGTAGGCTCGTAAGTTGCTTTGCAGCGCTATTCACAATCTGAATGTAGTGCTTTTTAACAGTATTTTTAACGCTCATTGCATATCACCTTATTGGCATATTAACTTTATATGCATATGTATTGATATGCTAACAATCATTATTTGTCAATTAAATGATATGCAAATCTTGCAGGTTTGACTTTAGATAATACTTTTTTTTAGGTTAGAACCACTATCGATGTCTGATAAAACCACGTGCAAGTTCAGTAGAATTACTGCCGAGTTGAACCTGATACACTCAACGAGTGTCTGAAGTTATGGCGCAAGTGACGAAATAAGAGTACGGAGTTTCAACAAGGCGGAAGTGTGCTTAAACCCAAGGTCGTGATTCCTCAGCAATTCATCCATGAGCATCCTATTGTTCATGGTGAGGCGTTTGGCGTGCTGTGTTGGAATACTCAGAAATTGACCGAAACGACCCAGTTTCAGCGCACTCTAGCGCGTGTTTTAGCTGACTTCCCGTGCCTATTTTTATTGCTCCAAGAAGCGAAGCTGAGTGCGAAAGATAATTGGTTGTTGCCGCACTGGTCTTATGCTGTTGCTCCGAATATGCAAACTCGTCGCTCTACTTATGGTGTACTCACCGCAAGCCAGTATGTTTTTACCGAAGCTCAAGCTCGACTGAGCCGAAAGCGCGAAGGCATGTTTGCCACACATAAAAGCTATATGCTCTCGTATCATTCACTTGCAGCGGGTGGCACCTTGTTAGTCGTTAATATCCACGCGATCAACTTTGTTCGCGCGCATCAGTTTTCGCAAGAAATAGAGTTCATCAAAGAGGAGATCTTAGGCCACAAAGGACCACTCATTGTGGCGGGTGATTTTAACGTGTGGAGCCGCCAACGCCGCTTGCGCTTACTGCAATTCTGTCGCAGCGTTGGCCTCAAGAAAGCGATTATGGCCGACCCACAGCATATTAAAACCTATCGGCAACACCCGCTGGATTTCATCTTCTACCGCGATCTTTCCCTGCAACAAGCGTCGGCGATTGATACCAGCACCGTGTCCGACCATAACCCCCTTTATGCGCGATTTATGCTATAGCGGTAGTGGTTTATGATCGAGCTGTGCACGGACTTCATCACGCATTTCGATCGCAACTTGAATGTTGCTTGCCACAATTAAACGCGCTACTTCTAATGATGAAATCCAATAACGCAATTCCCCCTGAAGTTTCTCGTTTAGCTTCAATCGGTCAGCAATCGCCTGGGCTTCCGGCTGATTGATAGGAGAAGGGCAGTCTTTGAGGGTTTGCAATCCACCATCAGTTTGATAGCAGTTCAACCAAATATACTTTTGTATGTATAAAGGTAATAGGCTGCGAATGTGCTCTCTGTATTGGGGTCGTTCACGAAGGCTTTCTAAGCCTGGATAAGAATAATACTCGGAAAGCTCGTTGCGTAATTTTTCATCGCGCACAAGCTCAAGGTCACCTGCATTTTTCAGTTCCTCAAAGGTTGCATTAGATGGAAAGAATTCAGCCGTCTGACTTGCCTGAAAGTAAGCGATTACCAACTCCCAAGAACTAAGCGATAATTTATTTGTGTTAGCTTCATCTAACACAGCCACGCCATAGTCGGAGACCTGCTGCCAGAACTTGATGCGATCGTTATAGATTGATATGTCCTGAGAGAGATCGCTCGCAAT
>DASSWH010000102.1:0-4510 GCA_035705175.1 Pseudidiomarina sp. | reverse complement strand
GTTTTTTTATTTCCAATCAGACGAAGGTGTCCTACTCTCGAGTAGGGCGAAGCAGGGAATTCGAAAGCCTAATTGTTTAGGCTTTCGCCTGCGCAGCGGGACGAGCTCTGCGAGTCCCTGGCAAACCGCCAGGCTTCAAATCCAGAAACCCCCAGCATCACGCTGGGGGTTTTTTTGTGAACAGTGAAAAGTGAACAGGGAATAGCAAACCTAAAGACTAAAAAGAGCACTCTTTTAGGTTCAGTCTTTGGCTCGGCTCTTTCCGTTCCCGGTTCCTGTAACGCACGTCAGTCTTTATCCTATCTACTTCCCTGTTTGGTCGATATTCTCTATCATGTGTGCATGATCAAAACGCACTTCAATGTTCCACTCATGTCTTTACATACATTTCAGTTACCTAGTCTAGGTACTGAGGTGCGTGTCATCGATGATGAATCTGATTGCGCAGAACTTCCTTTGGACAACTACTATATTCTTGGAGAAGGCAGCAATACGGTTTTTACCGAAAACTTTAGTCGTCCAATTGTGTTAAATAGAATCAAAGGGATTGATGTAAGGGAATCAGCGACAGATTGGTTAGTCGACGTTGGGGCCGGTGAAAACTGGCATGAGTTGGTCATCTATTGTCTTGAAAGCAACATATTAGGTTTTGAAAATCTAGCCTTGATTCCCGGTACAGTCGGCGCTGCGCCAGTGCAGAATATTGGTGCTTACGGTCGAGAAGTCAGTGAATACATTGAAAGTGTTCGAGTGTGGGACCGACAAGTCTCTCAGTTTGATGAGTTAGCTAACTCCGATTGTTACTTCGGCTATCGCGATAGTATCTTTAAGCGTTATCCACAACGTTGGCTGATTACATCGGTTCGATTTCGATTGCCTAAGGCGTGGCGAAAAGAAATTAGTTACGGCGAACTTCAGGCTTTGGCAGATCAGAGCGTTAGCGCATTGGATATATTTAATCAGGTTGTCGCGGTTCGGAATCGTAAGCTTCCCGATCCAACACGCAGTCCAAATGCTGGAAGCTTTTTTAAGAACCCAATCATTAGTGCTACGCACTACCGTGAATTGAAGCAAGTTTATGGGGATCTACCGGGATATCCCGTAGACACTGACTCTATTAAGGTACCTGCGGGTTGGTTAATAGACCGTTTAGGTTGGAAAAATAAAAATTGCGGAAATATTATCGTGCACCCGCAACAAGCTCTCGTTTTGGTGAATACGAAGCCCGGCACTGGCGCAGATTTATTATCATTGGCTCAGACCATTATTCAATCGGTCAAAGAGCGATTTGAAATTCAACTCGAGGTTGAGGTCCGCCTCCTTGGCCAAACAGATTTAGTAGAGATGTAACGGATGACGCAACGGCAGGAACAAACTCTGGTAAAGCTGATAGAGGTTTTAGCTGACGGACAGTTTCATTCAGGAACACAGCTTGGTGTTGCGTTGGGATTGAGCCGTGCGGCAATTCATCAGCATATGAAGCGACTGTCTGGGCTTGGCTTAGACGTTTATAGTGTGACTGGTCGTGGCTATCGTTTGCATCGACCCTTACAGTTGCTCGACAACGATAAACTGACTGCCTATTTGCGCCAAGATAGCTCTGCAAACCTCGTGCTGGAGCGCATCGTTGGCTCCAGCAATGATGTTCTCAAGGACTTACTCAAAGAAGCGCCGCGTGACGCTGGATTTGCGGTAGTAGCGGAAGCTCAAACTGCAGGAAGAGGCAGGCGCGGTCGACATTGGAGCTCGCCTTTTGGAACGAATTTATATTTGAGCATGTATTGGCCTTTGGAAGATGGTATGAGCCAGGCAATGGGATTGAGTGTTGCTATCGGTGCCACACTGGCGCAAGCGCTTGCCGTTGCAGGAATAAAGGCTGTTGAACTGAAGTGGCCTAATGATGTTTTAGTCGAAGGTAGGAAAATTGCAGGTATTTTGATTGAACTTGAAGGACAAGCTACGGGACCAGCGACCGCAATTATTGGTATAGGTGTCAATTTAAGCATGCCAGAATGGGCAGCGAACGAGATTGAACAACCGTGGATTGATCTCGAACAAGCACTTCGTGGTGATTTTGATCGGAATGAGTGGGTTGCACGAATTATTGCATCGGTTCGTTCGGCTCTGGTTACATACCAGAAGCAAGGAATGAAGCCGTTTTGCGAACTTTGGAGTCAATTCGATGCATACCATAACCGAGCGGTCAAACTGATGATGGGTTCCCATACCATCCGAGGTGTCGCCGTCGGAATTGATGAACAAGGTGCGTTGTTACTAAAACGCGATGGTAAAATTGAAGCCTACCATGCAGGCGAGGTAAGTCTAAGAAATGATGAAACAACTTCTCGTTGATGCCGGGAATACCCGGGTTAAAACAGCGCTAATGGACGCAGATGGACATCTCGAGCCTCTGTTTAATGTCGCTTATTCTGAGCTGAAAGATACTGGCTTTCCAGCAGACATTCAGCAGGTTTGGATGGGTGCAGTCAGTAATCAAGAGCGCATGAGTTTACTCAATGATTGGTTGAGCCAAACGAGCGCAAAAACTTCAGAGATTCATTCCGAAAAGACGGCTTTTGGCGTAACCAGTGCTTATGAACAACCGGCGAGTCTTGGCATTGATCGATGGTTAGCGATGATTGGTGCTTATAGTGAACAACAGCGGCCGACTCTCATTATTGATGCAGGAACCGCAATAACTGCCGACTGGTTAACCGGTGAGGGCACTCATTTGGGTGGTTGGATTGTGCCTGGCGTCGATTTAATGCAAAGCGCTGTGATTGAACGCGCTCCAAAAGTATTTCGTCATCATGAAAGTTCCTGGGGGAAAGTAAATCAACTTGGGCTGTCAACGCCAGATGGTTTAAGTAATGGCTGCACGAATGCGATGGTCGGATTTATCCGGCAAGCAATAGCCGTGACCGAAACTGAGCTCGATTGGTTCGATTATCGAATCATCTTCAGTGGCGGCTCGACGCCCTTAATACCGATTGAACTGCGGCGTCGCGGTGAGATGCGTACTGAACTTGTTTTATATGGCTTGGCACGATATGCAGAGAGAAAATAAAAAACGGCGCAGAAGCGCCGTTTTTACTGAAGCGGATCCAGGTGTTCGATTAGGAGAGTCGGGACCGAAAATCTTCATAGCTAAATGAGCGAATCAAATCGAACCGACCTTCTTTACGCAAGATTCCAATATGCGGATGTTGGACACCATTGAAAAACGTCGTCTTAACCATCGTGTAGTGCATCATATCTTCGAAAATGATGCGTGAACCGGGTTGCAAAGGCTCTGCGAAACTATAGAGTCCGATGACGTCGCCAGCCAAACAGGAGTTTCCACCTAATTTATAAGTGTAGGGCAAAACCCCAGGCTCTCGCGCATCGGTCACAGCAGGCCGGTACGGCATTTCAAGCACATCTGGCATATGTCCGGTAGCTGAGACATCTAAAATTGCAATTAACCCGTCATTTTCTATGACGTCTACAACCTCAGCAACCAGTGGGCCTGTTTGCCAGGCAACTGCTGAACCCGGCTCCAATATAACCTCGATATCATAGGTCTCGCGCAAACGCTTTAACTGGGTGATCAAATGCTCGACGTCATAACCTTGACGCGTCATCAAGTGACCACCGCCAAGGTTCAGCCACTTCATTTGTGGTAACCATTGGCCAAATTTTTGTTCGACCGCTGCTAAAGTGCGCTCCAGCGCGAAGGAATCACATTCACATAAATTGTGAACATGTAACCCTTCAATACCAGTTAGATCAGCATATTCAAGTTCACTGGCGCGAATTCCCAGCCGAGACCCAGGCGCACTCGGGTCATAGAGTTCGGTTTCGGCCTCTTGATGCTCTGGGTTAATCCGAATCCCGGCTGATACGCCAGCTGCAAGCGTTTGCTCTTTGAACATACGCCACTGATTTAGGCTGTTAAATGAAATGTGATTAACGAGCGGTAATAGCTCGTCAATTTCCGCTTGTTTGTAGCCGGGCGCATAGGCATGCACCTCACGTTGGAATTCACCAGCTGCAAGCTTAGCCTCCCACACCGAGCTCGCGGTACAGCCGACTAAGTATTCACGAACAAGTGGAAACGTACTCCACATTGAGAAGCCCTTCAACGCCAGAATAATCTGTGCGCCACTGTCCTGCTGGACACGTTGCATGAGCTGTAAATTGCGTTCAAGAAGCGCCTCGTCACAGACGTAACAAGGCGATGGGATTGCTGAATCTAAGTATTTATTAGTCATGTGATTAGCGCTTGAACGGCGATTCACATTCTTCAACTTGCCAAGGCAAGCCATACTTGTTCAAACGCGCCATGAACTCGTCCGGGTCGAATTGCTCCATATTCCAAACCCCTGGCTTCATCCAATGTCCCTGCAGCATCATTGAAGCGCCAATCATAGCGGGTACACCGGTCGTATAGGAGACGGCTTGAGCACCAACTTCAGCATTACAAACAGCATGGTCACAGTTGTTGTAGATGAAAATAGTTTTTTCTCTA
>DASSWH010000101.1:0-6371 GCA_035705175.1 Pseudidiomarina sp. | reverse complement strand
GCGCTACACAGAGTGTTGCGATGCATTGGGGAACCTACCAGCTGGCCGCTGAGGGCATTCAACAGACGTTGAATGATTTAGAAACCAGTCGTGCAGCCGCCAATGTAGATAAAAACACCTTTCAAATCATGTCGATAGGTGAAACCAAGCGTTTCAAAATTCCCTTGCTACCCACGGTTAGCCCAGCTACTATGCCTGATAGTCTACAGTAGCAGCGTTTGTTGAGGAGACAGTATGGATTTGGTGCTCACCGCTTTCATCGCCAGTGCCATTACAGGCGGTTGTACCGCAGTCGGCGCGCTACCCGTGCTGTTTGGTCGCCGCCCTTCAGAGCAGTTTAACGACACCTTGCTTGGGTTCGCGGCTGGAGTCATGCTCGCTGCATCATTCTTCTCGCTGATCATTCCTTCGCTCGATATCTCGACCGAAATGTATGGTGTTGGCCCCTGGCCTGCCACTATTGCCGTTGTGGGGATTTTACTCGGTGCCGTGGCAATTGCGCTCGCTGATCGACTGATTCCGCACCAACATTTCGTCACTGGTCAAGAAGGTCCCGATCCACAAAAAATAGCGGGAGTGTGGCTATTTGTGCTTGCCATTGCCATTCATAATTTTCCTGAAGGACTGGCAGTCGGCGTCGCGTATGGCAGCGGCCAAGAAGATACGGCTTATGCATTGGCGGTCGGTATTGGCTTACAGAACTTACCAGAGGGGCTAGCGGTCGCGGTCGGTTTGATGAGCGTCGGTTATGATCGTCTCGAAGCATTTTTGGTTGCTGCATTGACCGGACTCATTGAACCCATTGGCGGGGTATTTGGTGGTATCTTCGTGAACATCTCGCAAGTATTACTGCCGTGGGGACTTGTTTTTGCCGCCGGAGCCATGCTGTTCGTAATCAGTCATGAAATTATTCCAGAAACCCATCGCCGTGGGCATCACCGACGCGCAACAGCAGGTCTCATGGTTGGGCTCGTGGTCATGCTCTTCTTAGACGTGTGGTTAGCGGTATGAAGCGGGCGCTTCTGATTGGTTATGGTGATATTGCGCAACGCACTGCGCGCTTGCTGATCGAGTCCGGTTGGCAGGTGACGGGTATCTGTCGCCACCCCGACAAAAAGCCGACTATGCCCGGTATACAGCTCCTTGCTGCAGATGCCGGCAATGAGGTTGACCTACGCCGTCTTCAGTTATCCCGTTTCGACGCTATTGTGATCACATTGACACCCTCTGGATATGACCGTGAGGGCTACCATCACGGTTACGTGATTCCCTGTCGCCATATTCAAACCGTGCTAGCAAGTGAGCCTGCAAGGGAATCTGGTGCGCCACGCTTACTCTACATATCCAGTACGGGAGTTTACTCCGAGCGCGATGGTGAATGGATCACGGAACAAACACCAAGCCAACCGGACACCGATAGCGGGCAAATGCTCTTACAAGCAGAGCAAGTGATCCAAAGTGCAGCGGCAACGGTGAGTATCTTGCGTTGCTCAGGTATCTATGGCCCGGGACGTATTTATCTGCAGCGCCAAATTAGCGCGGGTGAGGCGGTCATTAATCCAGTCTATAACAACCGCATTCATGCTGACGATGTTGCCGGCTTTATCCACTATCTGCTGCAGCATCCAGAACAACAAGAGTCTCTCTATCTGGTCAGTGACGATGAACCCGTTTGGCAAGAAACGCTGTATCTCTGGTATGCCGAGCAACTCGGGGTAGACGGGACTAAACTTCAGCGCAGCGCAACCATTGGACCTCGCGGGAATAAACGTATCAATAATGCGTTGATGCGCAGCACAGGATACGTTCTACGACACCCGACCTACCGCGACTAACCGCTGCGGTTTACACCTTTTTGAAGTTCAACATTCGATCAAGGGGCAATCGTGCGCGCGCTCCCAACGCTCGATCGACATGAATCTCATGAACCGCACCGCCATTTTCTAACGCTTCAGCAATCGCGACGAGTCCATTCATGGCCATCCATGGACAGTGTGCACAACTACGACATGTCGCGCCATTTCCAGCCGTTGGCGCTTCTATAAAGTGCTTATCAGGTGACATCTGCTGCATTTTATAGAAAATGCCGCGGTCTGTAGCCACAATAAACGTCGAATGTGGCAAGGTTTGACTGGCTTTAAGTAGTTGCGAGGTTGAACCAACAGCATCCGCCAAATCTACAATTGCTGCGGGCGATTCCGGATGAACCAAGACGGCTGCTTCTGGGTAAACTCGCTTCAAATCTTCAAGCGCCTTCGTTTTGAACTCATCATGAACGATACAAGCACCCTGCCACATAATCATGTCAGCGCCGGTTTGCTTAGCAATGTAATTGCCCAGATGCTTATCTGGACCCCACAGAATTTTCTCGCCTTGGGCATCCAAATGATCAACCAAGTCAAGCGCAATCGAGGAGGTCACCACCCAATCCGATCGAGCTTTCACCGCAGCCGAGGTATTGGCATACACCACTACAGTACGATCAGGATGTTGGTCACAGAACGCCGAAAATTCGTCAATAGGACAGCCCAAATCTAATGAACACGTCGCTTCCAGTGTCGGCATCAATACACGTTTATTTGGGGTTAATATTTTCGCCGTCTCACCCATGAATTTCACGCCGGCCACAATCAAGGTATCGGCACTATGATTCGCACCAAAGCGTGCCATTTCCAGTGAGTCGGAGACGCAACCCCCTGTTTCTTCTGCGAGTGCTTGGATTTCGGGATCGGTGTAGTAATGCGCTACCAGAACCGCATTTTTAGCTTTCAGCAAATCACGGATCTTCGCCTTGTACTCTTCCTTCTGCTGTGCACTGAGTGGCTTGGGCTTTGGCGGAAAAGCATAATCAAGGGATTCAATCACGCGGGCGTGGATTTCAGCGGTACTGTTCATGGCTATACTACAGTCAGTTTCACGTCCGGCTAGTATACCAAAATCAGTAAAATGTGAATAGTGAACAGTGAACTGAAAACACTCAAGTTGACCAGTGCTCGCACGCACTAGGTTTTAGTCTTTGCTATTAACTGTTAACTGTTAACTATTTACTAAGAGAGTGGTGGGTCGTGCAGGATTCGAACCTGCGACCAATTGATTAAAAGTCAACTGCTCTACCAACTGAGCTAACGACCCACTGGGATAAAACTTTTTGATTGGAGCGAATGGTCCTGACAGACATTGCTCTGTCATTTCACTATTCACTATTTACTATTCACGGTATTTGATTGGTGGGTCGTGCAGGATTCGAACCTGCGACCAATTGATTAAAAGTCAACTGCTCTACCAACTGAGCTAACGACCCAACACCTATTACAATTTTGCCTGTTTCTGCGGCAAAAGTTGCACGACAAGGTTGTGTTGCAACGGCGGCATAGTTTACTGAAAATGCTGCTCGTTGCAACTGCAAATTACCTAAATCGGGTTTGTTTGCTCAATTTACGAACGTTCGCCCGAAAATAACACAGGATGTTTACAACTCAGCTAAGCGCTTGCGAGCTAATCCTGCTTCGGTACTATCCGCATATTCATTGATGACTTGCTGATAATAGTTGCGCGCTGACTGATTTTGACCCTGTTCCTGCGCGATGATTCCGAGCTTCAGGATGCAATCGCCACGCTTGTTACTGTCCGGAAACGAATCGACGACAGTCCCAAATTCTTTCTTCGCCTCATCAAACTTACCATCGGCAAACAACAATTGTCCCAACCAATAGTGCGCATTCGCTGCATAGGTTGAATTTGGGAAACGCTCGAGGAAATTACGAAACGCTGGAATTGCCGCATCATAGCGCTTGTCTTCGAGAACCAAGCGAATAGCTTGATCGTATGCATCATTCTCACTCAGGTTGTCAGAATAGTTTGCTGAAGCGCCACTATCTGCCATGGGATCGAGAGTCGACACTGCCGTTGATGCGGGTGTGGAAGGCGCTGCTAATCGCCGATCAATCTCCTGATAGATTTCACGTTGACGCTGCAAAATCTGTTCCAATTGATAGGCATGTTCTTCGGTTCTTCCACGGAGGTCAGCGACTTCATTTTGCAACGTCGACATTTGATCAAGTAAGGCCATTTGTGCCTTATTCCGCGCATCCATGACGCGCTCTAACTGTGCCAAACGTTCTTCGATTGAGCCACTACCAATCTTCTGCACCGGCGCTTGCGCATGCGCAGCGCCGGATATCAGAAGTGCCAGTGCGATGAGAGTTTTATGCATTGGCCCTACCACGTGTTATTAGTAAACCAAAACGCCGCGACGGTTCTTCGCATAAGCGTCTGGATTCGATGCACGAATCATTGGTTTTTCTTCACCAAATGAAACGGTGCTGATTTGATTCGAGCTAACGCCTAAGTTTTGCAGATATTGAGCTACCGCTTTGGCGCGACGCTCACCCAGTGCGATGTTATACTCGGGTGTACCACGCTCATCACAATGCCCCTCAATCGTCACGCTAACCGATGGGTTATTGACCAGATAATCTGCATGCGCTTGCAACAGTTCAGCATACTGAGAAGTGATGCGTGAATCATCAAATTCAAAGTAGACCATGTTCTCCATACGCAACTCAGCCATCCGTTCTTCACGGATTTCTTCAGGAGTCTTTTGACGCTCAGCCGCATTCACTTCAACACCAGAGCCACTTTGCTCTTGTGTTTGTTGATTGGTCTGTTGATTCGCAGCTTCGTCAGCGCCTTGATTTGAACTACAAGCCGCTAGAGTCAGCATCGGGAATGCGATCAAAAGCGTTTTTAACAGTTTGTTTGCGTTCATGTCCGCGGTCCTTAATTTTCTATAAATGTCTCGGGTGTTCAGTGCTTTTTATCAAGCATTATCGGTAAAGCATTCTTGTACTAGCGTAAAAACGGTGACCAGGCCGGTGATTTGACTTCACCTTCTCGAGCCGGTAAGCGCGCTTTGAAGCGCCCGTCTACCGAAACCAGCGCTAGTACTTGCTGGTTGTTGTGCGTGGTACTGTAAATGACCATGCTCCCATTTGGCGCCAAACTGGGTGACTCATCCAAAGCTGTCTGAGTCAACACTTGCAAGGCACCACTTGGGTAATCTTGCTTTGCAATATGATAGTTGCCTTGGGTTCGGTTTACCATGACGAACTGTTGTCCATCAGGAGTAAACACACCGCCCAAGTTTTGTTCGCCTTCAAACGTCAGCCGACGAACCTGACCTGAATCTAAATTTACGCTATATAGTTGCGGTCTGCCACCCCTTTCTGACGTAAAAATCAGCGCTTTACCGTCTGGCGACCAGCTGGGCTCGGTATCAATACTGTAGTGATTGGTGATTCGTTTCAAGGCTTTCGTTGCCACATTCATCGTATAGATTTCTGGATTCCCATCTTTCGATAGGACCATACCGAGCGAACGGCCATCGGGTGACCATACTGGGCTACTATTAATGCCTTCAAAATCGGTCAAGGCCTCACGACGAGTCGTGTAGATGTCTTGAACGAAAATTTGCGGTCTTCCGCTTTCAAAACTAACGTATGCTAATTTGTTGCCGTCCGGAGACCAAGCAGGTGACATCAACGGCTCCGGGCTGCGCAACAGCACTTTTTCGTTATAGCCATCATAATCAGCGATCACCAGTTCATAGGGCTTGTCCTGATTATAGTTGACGGTCACATAGGCGATGCGAGTCATAAAAGCACCACGCTGCCCAGTCAAGGTCTCATAGAATACATCGGATATACGATGTGAATACTGGCGAAATTGATTGCCACTAATCACACTGCTTCGTGCATCCAGTATATGATCTTCAGCAGTAACGAGCTGACCATTTCGTAATACCTGTGTACCACTGGTGATTTGTCCACGAAGAATATCAACGATCTCGAACGACACGGTGTAGCGATCGACGGCATAGGGCTCGATAGTGCCAATCAGAATAGCCTCGACTCCCAAACTTGCCCAACGCGAATAATCAATTTCACTGGCAGTTGACGGTTGTTGCGGCATCGCTGTCACGGGAATGGGGTTGAACTTGCCGCTGCGCATAAGGTCTGCTGCAACCACATCTGTGAGTCCTTCAGGCGCTGGCCCCGTTCCTTTCCATCGAAATGGCACCACTGCAATGGGCCGCGCACTGTCAATACCCTCTGTGATCACAATTTCGAGTGCTGCTTTAGCTGGATTTTGCAATACCACTAAGGTGATTGCTGCGGTCATCAAGGTAACGAATAATTTTTTCATTGGCCCTACATCTTTTTTGTTTAAGTTACAAACTCGGTGCGACCGTTAGTTTGATCGTACTCATTTCTTTAAACACTTCGGGATCTTGCGACACTGGCAGTGTACCCGCTTTTAGTACTGCATTGCGAGCCGACTGACAAACACGTGCATCGCCACTGCCGGTATCG
>DASSWH010000100.1:0-7481 GCA_035705175.1 Pseudidiomarina sp. | reverse complement strand
CATAAGGTTCAACAATGGCTTGGGTCGGACAAATGGTAATGCAGGCTTTACAGGTGCCACATTTCTCTTCGACGGGCTGATCAACGGGTAATGGCAAGTTCACCAAGAGTTCGCCGAGGAAGAACCAGGAGCCGCCATTTTCATCGAGTACTAACGTGTGTTTGCCTGTCCAACCAAGCCCTGCTTTGACGGCTAATGGACGTTCCATAATTGGCGCCGAGTCGACAAAAGGGCGGAAGTCGAGATCCGCGCATGCTGCTTGAATGCGATCGCCTAGCTGTTTCAGGCGCTTGCGCATGACCTTGTGATAATCACGACCCAAAGCGTAACGGCTGATGTAACCGAGGCGAGGATTTTTCAGAGTTCGCGCAAAACCTGCTTCGGCGGGTAAGTAATTCATCCGTACTGAGATAGCACGCACGGCGCCGGGATGCAGTTTATCGGGATTCGCACGCAGCTCGCGATGGCGTTCCATGTAGTCCATTTCACCGTGCATACCGGCATCGAGCCAGCGTTGCAATGCGTCTTGTTCAGCTGCGAGGTCGAGGTCTGTAATGCCGACTTTCTGAAAGCCTAATTCGGCACCCCACTGCTTAATATCTGCAGCCAATTGATGAAAATCCATAGCATTACGCTTAAGCTTAACCAAACATCGCATCACTATAGCATAAGGCATTCAGGACTGAATGCGCTGATGCGCGATAGGAACAAACACAAAACTGGATGTGCACATGAACCGTGACAATGTTTACGCCACAGCAACGATTCGAGAAGGTGAGCTGCCGGCCGCAGAAGCGTGTGGACTCGATGCCAAACAGTTGATGCAAAAGGCAGCCCAGGCTTGTTTCCAACGGTTACAGCAAGTGTGTCCTGCGCCCGCCAGAATTCTGGTTTTATGCGGTCCAGGCAACAATGGCGGAGATGCCTGGTTTCTAGCGCGCTATGCTCAGCAAGCTCATTATCAAGTGACTGTGGTCGCGGCTGAACCCAAAAGCCAACTAGCCCAACAGGCCGCAGCGGCATGGCGTGAGTCGGATGGACGAAGCATCGACTTGGCGACATCTTTAGCGGTAAACGAATTTGACTGGGTCATCGATGGTCTTTTAGGAAATGGCGTTAATCGAGAAGTGAGTGGTCACTATCATCGTTGGATTCAAGCAGTGAATGAATCTGCGGTTCCGGTCTTGAGCATCGATATTCCTAGTGGTCTTGATAGTGATCGTGGACAACCGCACGGTGTCGCTGTGCGCGCGCGAGACACAGTTACGCTGATAGCTTGGAAACCTGGACTACTGACGGGAGCTGCGGTGGACTATGTCGGGCAGTTGACACTTGCTGATCTTGATGTAGGTCGTGCGCTCGAAAAACAGCAGGTCCGGTTAGGGCACATTCTCACGGATTCCGTTGCAGAGCACATCCTGCGAGCCTATCGGAGTGATTTGGCGGTGCATTCGGCTAAGTCAAGTCAACAGAATGTCCATAAAGGAACCTTTGGACACCTGGTTATTGTCGGTGGCGGTCCAGGCATGGCTGGCGCCGCAATTCTAGCAGGGCAGGCAGCTTTACGAGCCGGTGTCGGTAAGGTTAGTGTTTTATGCCATCCAGATTCGCGCGCTATTATCGCTCAAGCACAACCTGAATTGATGGTCGAAACTTTCGCGGACGGTTGTCATCGCCTAGAGCAAGCATCCGTCATTGCATTGGGTCCGGGTTTAGGCTTTAGCACAGAAAAAGCGTGGGCTCATGACACCTGGCAGCAGGTTATGACTCATGGTGTTCAGCGCAACGTACCTCTTGTGCTCGATGCCGATGCCCTTAATTGGTTAGCGCAGGACGAGCATCGTTCCCACCCATTGCCGTCGTCAACGGTGTTGACCCCGCATCCTGCTGAGGCAGGACGGCTATTGGGATGTAGTGCAGCCGCGATACAAAATGACCGTGTTCGAGCGATTCAACAATTGGTTGAGAACTTTTCCGCGACCGTTGTGCTCAAAGGAGCAGGTACATTAGTGGCTGCTCCGGAACAATCGATGTGGTTCTGTCGCCGCGGTAGTTCAGCGCTCGCAACCGCGGGAACGGGCGATGTTCTGACTGGAATCATAGCGACATTATTGGTGGGACGAGCCTCCGTTAATGCAGCAGCAGCTGCGGTTTGGTTGCATGCAAGAGCTGGAGAAATAGCTGCGTTAGATGGCGAGCGTGGTACAATAGCCAGCGATTTATTACCCGTGATTCGACAACTACGCAACGGCCGTAGAGACAGCAACGATTAACCAGTAACTATTAGCCAGAGAAGTAAAATCGTGACCGATACAGAAACCTATGCATTAGCTGATGAGACTGTGTTGTTGGAATTGGCCCGTCAGCTTGGTTTGAGCCTAAATCAGCACGCCGTTGCTACAACCATCTATTTGTATGGAGAGTTAGGTGCTGGGAAAACTACATTTTCACGCGGACTGATTCAGCAATTGGGTCATGATGGGAAGGTGAAGAGTCCAACCTACACGTTGGTGGAAAGCTACGAGTTACCGAGTTGGACCGTTCATCACTTTGATTTGTATCGGTTGGCGGACCCAGAAGAACTTGAATTTATGGGCATTCGCGATTACCTTTCCGAAGAAGGCTCAAAAAATACACTGATACTGGCAGAGTGGCCGCAACGTGGTCTGGGTTATCTTCCTGCTGCCGATATAACGATAACAATTGATTTTGCGGGTACCGCACGATCATTGACAATAAAAGCGCTAACCAACAGAGGTAAGGAATTGCTTCTTACCTTGAACTGAAAGATGTTGTGATGAAACAGTGGATTCTGGGGATCATGAGCCTGGTCGTTGTTGTCTATTCAGCAGCGGTCCAAGCCAATACGAATACCATCGAAAACGTGCGTGTCTGGCCTGCGCCAGATAACACGCGCGTGGTGTTTGATATGGCTACGACTCCGGAATTTAGTTACTTCACTATCTACGATAATTTACCTTACCGTTTAGTCATCGATTTTGAAAATACGGGTCGCAAGGTTGATTTAACGAAAGTAGAGGTTAATTCTTTACTCATTCAGAAGCTTCGCACCAGCACACCGAAAAGCAAGTCCAGCACCCGTATCGTGTTTGAGCTCACCGAAAAGGTCGACCCGCAAGTCTTCGCTTTGGCGGCAAACGAGACTTATGGCGAGCGCTTGGTGGTCGATTTACCCGGTCGTTCGATTGAACGCAGTGGACCGGCGTTGAGCGCCAATCAGCTGCAGGAACGCAAAGTGACGATAGCTATTGATGCTGGTCATGGCGGCGATGACCCCGGCTCAATAGGACCATCAGGAACCTATGAAAAAAACGTCGTGCTAAAAATTTCACGCGCATTGGCAGATATTATCAATGCCGATCCTGCGATGCAGGCGTATTTAGTGCGAACGGATGATTACTACCTAAAACATAGAACGCGAACTCGCAAAGCAGAGGAAGTGAAAGCTGACCTATTGCTCTCAATTCATGCGGATGCATTTACATCGCCGGAGCCGCGCGGCGGGTCCGTGTGGGTGTTGTCGAATCGTCGTGCCAATAATGAAATGGGTCGCTTACTTGAGGATAAGGAACGACTGTCCGAAATTCTTGGTGGAGTCGATGTAAACGCGTCGGATAACGAGAGTAATAGCTATCTCAGTGAAACATTGATTTCGATGTCAATGGATCACGCTATGGCCAGTGGTTATGAGGCGGCTCTGGAAGTTATTGACGAGATGAGTCGAGTCACGACAATGCATAAAACCAAACCACAGCATGCAAGTTTGGCTGTTTTGACTTCAGCAAACGTGCCGTCAATGTTGGTTGAGACTGGTTTTATCTCAAACCCAACAGAAGAACAATTATTGTTGAGCAATAAGCATCAGCAACAGTTGGCACGGGCCATTTATCAGGGGGTACGCCGTTATTTTACCCGCAAGCCACCGGATGGAACTTATTTTGCTACCAATCGGGCAGCGCGTCATGTCGTG
Source organism: Pseudidiomarina sp. (assembly GCA_035705175.1). Classification (GTDB taxonomy): domain Bacteria; phylum Pseudomonadota; class Gammaproteobacteria; order Enterobacterales; family Alteromonadaceae; genus Pseudidiomarina. The sequence goes on along the minus strand of DASSWH010000100.1, from coordinate 3,490 downwards.
AAGTCGGGCGAGTCGCTTTCAGTGTTGGCGCAGCGTTATAATACCAGTATCAATGCAATTAAAGAGCGCAACAATTTACGAAGTAATGTGCTGAAAATCGGCCAAGTACTCGAAATTCCATCAGCACCATAGAGATAAGCATGCCTATCCAATTACTGCCGGTCAGTCTTGCCAACCAAATTGCGGCAGGTGAGGTGATTGAACGACCTGCGTCCGTGGTCAAAGAACTGGTTGAAAACAGCCTCGACGCCGGCGCGGATCAGATCATCATAGAAATTGAGCAAGGTGGCCGCCGATTGATTCGTATTCGCGATAACGGTGGTGGTATCCCGCGCGATGAACTCGCGCTTGCTCTGAGTCGGCATGCGACATCGAAAATTACGAGCTTGGCTGATTTAGAGGCTATTCTTAGTCTGGGGTTTCGTGGCGAAGCTCTAGCCAGTATCAGTTCCGTATCACGACTCACCCTAACGTCCAAGCCAGCGACGCAAGCGACTGCCTGGGAAGCGTGGGTTGAAGGTCAGGATATGCGAGCTGAATTAGCTCCAGCGAGTCATCCGACCGGCACTACAGTTACAGTTGAGGATTTATTTTTTAATACACCAGCACGACGCAAATTCATGCGCACCGACAAAACTGAATTTGCGCATATTGAAGAAGTTGTAAAACGCATTGCGCTGGCACGTTTCGATGTTCGATTCCAGTTACTCCACAATCAGAAGCAAGTTCGCCTGTATCCAGCGATTCGCGGTGATAGCGAATCCGTACACCGTATCAGTTCGGTCTGTGGTAGTAGTTTCACAGATTCTGCGTTACGAGTAGAAGAGCAGGCAGGCTCGGTTCGGTTAACAGGTTGGATTGCTCCGGTTCAGGCTTGTCGTCACCAGGCAGATGTTCAGTATTTTTATGTGAACGGACGCATGATGAAAGACCGCTTGTTAGCGCATGCAATTCGTCAAGCCTATGGCGAAAGTCTGCAACACGGCATCGGCGAGGAACGCAGTCCAACCTATGTACTTTATCTCGAACTACCGGCTCAGGATGTCGACGTTAATGTCCATCCGGCCAAGCACGAAGTGCGGTTCCATCAGGCACGACAAATTCACGACTTTGTCCTGCACGGATTGCGCGGAGCCTTGACCGTTGCTAACGACGCTCACGATTCCGCTCAATCGGCCGCGACACACGGGTATCAAACTGTTAACGACCAAGTTGCTGTGGACTTTCTGCAGCAGCAGGAGCAATTGAAGCCGCGGCATGCCTCGCCGCTACCAGGAGTGATGAACACACCTGCGCCACCTACGTCCGCTGAGCTGCGAGCCAGCCAGCAATTCTATGCGCCGCCAACCACCGCAGCCCGGTCACCGGTACCGCTGGGTCCGCGGGCAGCGGTAATGGGGCAGTGGCATGTACTGAGTGTAATTCAACAGCGAATGGCTCTGGTTCAACAGCGCGAAAGTGCCACGAATTCACTATTTTTGCTTGATCTGCAACAAGTCCAACAAAGTTGTATAGCGTCACAGTTAGAACAACAGTGGGCAACAGGGCTTGCAGGACAACCGTTATTGATTCCCGTGCAGCTGACGCAACCCGATATACTTGCTTTGATTCGGGTTACGGATGAGAGTCGCTTAGCCAGACTTGGCGTGCAACTTGAGTCGTCACGACAGCAAGTAATTATCAAACAAGTTCCCGCGGCGTTAAGACAATCCGATGTCAGTCAAAGTATTCCGCAGTTGATTACTCTATTGAGTGAACTTGAGAGTACGACATCGAGCCCTCCGACAAGCTTTTGGTTGTGGTTGGCTACGCACCTGGTACAGCGTGAGTATAACGTGACACAGGCGGAACATTGGCTGACGAGCTGGCAACAACAACTTGCCGCCGCTCCGAGTTATCTTATCCCGGTAAGCCTCCCACCGTTGCCGCCGGCAGTACGCTCATGAAACCTCATGTGATATGCCTTTATGGGCCGACGGCAGCAGGCAAAACAGGTTTAGCAATAGCGCTAACCAAACGTTTGCCCTGCGATATTATTTCAGTCGATTCGGCGTTGATATATCGCGGCATGGATATTGGTACCGCTAAGCCGACTGCTGCGGAACTAGCGCAAGCACCGCATCGGTTGATTAATATTTGTGACCCTGCTCAGAGCTATTCGGCGGCTGAGTTCGCACGCGATGCGAGACGTGAAATTGAGAGCATTATTAAGGCGGGTCGTATTCCTTTGTTAGTTGGCGGCACTATGCTTTATTTCAAAGCGCTATTAGAGGGAATGTCGAAGTTACCCAGCGCTAACCCTGAGCTGCGAGTACGATTACAGCGTCGACTTGACGTTGAAGGAGCGGCTGCCTTGCATCGGGAACTACAGCAGATCGATCCAGTGAGTGCAGAACGTATTCATCCGCACGACCCACAACGGCTGTTGCGTGCGTTGGAGGTGTATCATGATACTGGGCAATCGCTCACTGCGCTGACGCAAGAACGTCATGGCGCGCTGACGCATCCGGTGTTACAACTAGCAGTCGCGCCCCAACACCGCGCGACCTTACATGAGCGCATCGAGCAACGTTTTCGAGTCATGGTGGAACACGGACTGATTGCTGAGGTCGAAAGCTTGAGAAACAGGTCTGATTTACATCTTGATTTGCCAGCGTTGCGTTGTGTTGGTTATCGACAAGTGTGGCAGTATTTAGATGGCGAGTTTGGCTGGGATGAAATGATTGACCGCGGTATTTTTGCAACTCGGCAGTTGGCAAAAAGGCAGCTTACGTGGCTAAGAAAATGGCCGAATGTGCGGTGGTTTGATAGTGAAGCCGATGATCTAATTGAACAAGCGTTCGCGTATTGTCAGTCGGAGCCAACAGTCTTTACCAAATCCTTACCTTGAAAAGAGCGAAATCAGCCCTATATTCAAGTCATTGGACAATTTAATCATGTTGACAGGCTGTTAATTTCGACGGCATGTTCTATAGTTGATGTGACTGGCAATGACGGGTAGTTTTGAATAACCGGTCACAAAACAATAACAAAAAAAGGATGCAAGTTATGGCTAAGGGGCAAACGTTACAAGACCCATTTTTGAATGCGCTGCGCCGTGAGCGCGTACCCGTCTCAATTTACTTAGTGAATGGTATCAAATTACAAGGGCAAATCGAGTCGTTCGACCAATTCGTGATTTTACTGAAAAATACGGTCAGTCAGATGGTTTATAAGCACGCTATTTCAACGGTCGTGCCGGCTCGAATCCCGCAGAATTACCTCCCGCAGCAAGATGGCAGCGAAGAGGCAATCGACTAATTGAAAGAGGAGTAGTGATAGCTTGTTTGATAGGTATGAAAGTGGTGAACAGGCTGTCCTCGCGCATGTCGACTTTCCCCAAGAAATCGATCGCGAAGATTTATCTGAACTTAAATTACTTGTTGCATCAGCCGGCGTCGAGTCGGTAGGTGTCGTAACAGCAAGTCGTAGTACGCCAAGCTCACGTTAT
>DASSWH010000099.1:0-5566 GCA_035705175.1 Pseudidiomarina sp. | reverse complement strand
AGTTCATTAAAATAAGCCACTCGCATAGCCAAATAGGTATTCGCAAACAACTTGATGGCTTCCGCCTCGGTCGGGTCAGTGTACTGCACCGTGACGTCGGTTTTGAGTGCGCCTTGCAGTAAAAGTTTCGCAAACATTTCTGCCCGTTCACTTTGCTCACCAACAATAATGCGCGACGGGTACAAATTATCATGCAACGCTTTACCTTCGCGCAAAAACTCTGGACTAAACATGATCTGCTGCGTCGCAAACTGCTGGCGAGCGCGCTCGACGTAACCGACCGGGATGGTCGACTTGATGACAATAGGAGCTTTACGGTTGACCTTCAGTACGGCTTCAATGACCGCCTCAACGCTGCTGGTATCAAAGGTATTGGTGTCGGGATTGTAATCCGTGGGGGTGGCAACAATGATCCAATCAGCCTGTTGATACCCTGCTACATGATCGGTGGTCGCAGTAAGTTGCAACGACTGATGCGTCAGATAATGTTCAATATCAGCATCTTGGATCGGGCTTTTGCCAGCATTCACCATCGCCACACGCTCAGGCACAATATCGACCAGCGTGACGTGATTGTGTTGCGCCAGCAGCACCGCGTTGGACAAGCCAACATAACCCGTGCCTGCGACAGCAATTTTCATAGACCCTGTAGCGCCTTGTTATTCTCGTTTTGACGTATCGCGCTAGTGTAAACCATCTGTTGAGACGGTGTCATCCTCGTGCTGAATTTATCTGGTATGAAATTGAGTTTTACGAAAGTGAGGATTAGAATGGCTCGACTTTTTCAACAAGGCGGTTAGGAATGGCAGAAGTAGTAGTGGGTGGCATTGGTGTGACGCCCTTTCAATCCATGAGTGAAGCGGTAACTCATGTGCTGCGTAACGGCGATGTACAACCTGGCTTCGGAATCGCGATTAACCCAGAAAAAGTGATCATGGCGATGCGGGATCCGCTCTTGCGCGAGCAACTCAATAGCGGCACATTACGCTTTGCGGATGGTATGGGCGTCGTCAAAACGATTCGTTCCAAAGGCGTACCCAATACACGTATTCCTGGTGTCGAGTTCTGGCATGCCTTGATGGCTGGTGCTGCCGCCTGTGGCGCCCGTGTGATGGTGATTGGTGCTCGCCCTGAGGTGAATGCCGACACCGCCGAACGATTGCGCGCTATGGGCGTAAATGTAGTGGCCGCGGTGGACGGTTACTATAAAGATGAAGCCGAGTTGGTACAGGTGTTGCTTGAGGCTCGACCACAACTGGTCAGCGTAGCCATAGGCTCACCCCGCCAAGAGCAGCTGATTGCGCGCTTACGTACTGTTTATCCGGACGCTTTTTATCAGGGTGTGGGCGGTACCTACGACGTCTTTACCGGGCGGGTAAAACGAGCGCCAGCTTTGTTTTGCCGGTTGCACCTGGAATGGTTCTATCGGTTGTGCGCTCAACCTTCGCGTATTTTCCGCCAAATGAACCTGCTGCGGTACCTGTGGTTACACCTGCGCGGAAGGCTGTGATTCAAAACAACAGGCTGCTATGATGTCGAGATATTGCGCTTCATGATCAACGTTTACAGCTAACAGGAAGTTTCACTTTGCATACGGCGTCCTCTCCTATTATCAGTGCTCAACACTGGCACACTGCGTTGCGCGCTCTCGGCCGCTACTGGCTGCTTGTACCTTTGTTACTTGGTTTGCTCTTGGCAACGGCAAAATGGTGGTCAACCGAGCACTATGAGGCCTACACCGTAGTGGTACCGAAAGACAATCAGCAAGGTGGCTTGGCAGACATGTTGGGCGGGCTTGGCGGGCTTTCGTCATTAGCGGGAATTAATCTCGGCTCCAGTGGCGTTGACAACACCCAATTTGCAATTGAGTCATTGCGCTCGCGTCAGTTTTTATTCCAGTTAATTGAACAGTACCAGTGGCAACCTTTGTTGCTCGCCGTAACCGGCTGGGACGCTGAGTCTGGAATCACCATCGATCCTGACTTTAATGCGGAACAAGCGAATATCTGGGACGCCTATGAGGTGCTCAATGACCGGTTTTCGGTGAATCCAGATGCCGCTACCGGAACCATCACCCTGACACTGAATCATGAGTCACCCGACATTGCTGCACAGTGGCTAGAAATAATCGTCACTGAAATTAATCGCGTGATGCGGCAACGGGAACAACAACAAATTTCACAGCGTATTGAGTATTTGTCGAACCAAGTTCAACAAACTGAGATTGCGCAAATTGAGACTGCACTTTATAACTTGCTGCAAGAGCAATATAAGCAACAGATGCTGATTGCAGTTAATGAAGACCATATTTTCGAGACCGTTGACCCTCCGTTCGTTCCGCAAGAGCCCGCTGGATTATCCGCATGGCTGTGGCTCTGGATTGGAATTCTACTGGGCGGACTCATGATGGGAACCTGGACTTTCTCGCGCGCCTATCGCGCTGCACAACTGAACTCACAATAAGCGTAGATCATGACAAAAAGAATTTTAGTGGTGTTTGGCACCCGCCCCGAAGCTATCAAAATGGCACCTCTGGTGCAGCAAATGCAAGCGGTTCAAGCCGCGAATGATTGGGATGTGCGCTTATGCGTGACTGCACAGCATCGCGAAATGCTGGATCAGGTATTAGCCCTGTTCGATCTCACACCTGATTACGACTTAAATTTGATGCGTCCAAATCAGTCGTTGAGCGAACTGGCCGCGCGCGTGTTAACCGGTATTGATCCGGTATTGTCCGAGTTCAAGCCGGATGTGGTCTGTGTGCATGGCGATACCTTAACAACCTTGACTGCGGGGCTGGCGGCCTACTTCCACCGCATTCCGGTGGCGCACGTTGAAGCCGGCTTACGCACGCACAACATTTATTCGCCGTGGCCGGAAGAAGGCAACCGTAAGCTCGTGGGTGGCATTACCCGCTGGCACTTTGCCCCAACCGCGCAAGCGCAACAGAATTTGCTCGACGAACAAACTGCAGAAGCATCCATACACGTAACAGGAAATACGGTCATTGATGCATTATTGACAGTCAGTAACCAGCTTCGTGACGATGCCGAACGTCGTGCCACTTATGCACAGAAATTCGACTTTTTACAAAGCGACCAACCCATGTTGTTGGTCACCGGGCATCGCCGTGAGAGTTTTGGCGGCGGTTTTGAGCGTATTTGTGCCGCCTTAGCGGAACTAGCAGCGGCTCGGCCTGAGTTACAAATTGTCTATCCGGTTCATTTGAATCCAAACGTGCAAGAGCCTGTGCAGCGGTTGCTGAAAAACTGCACCAATGTGCATTTGCTGGAGCCGCAGGATTATGAGCCTTTTGTCTATTTGATGAACCAAGCAACCGTGATTTTGACCGACAGTGGCGGCATTCAAGAAGAGGCCCCGTCACTCGGCAAGCCGGTTTTGGTTATGCGTGATACCACCGAGCGTCCCGAGGCCGTAACCGCTGGCACCGTGCGACTGGTAGGCACTGATACCGCACTGATTGTTCGTGAAGTTGGGCGTTTATTGGATGATCAAGCGTACTACGACACCATGAGCCATGCCCACAACCCGTATGGCGATGGCAAAGCTTGTGCACGCATCATTGAGACGCTGCTGCAGGAGTTATAAGCGTTTATGAATTCTTACTCGAAGGTTTCTGTAATTGGGCTGGGCTATATTGGCCTGCCAACGGCGGCAGTATTTGCACGTCAAGGTGTGCACGTCGTCGGTGTCGACGTCAATCCCAAAGCGGTAGATACCATTAATCAAGGTCGTATTCACATTGTCGAGCCAGGTTTGCAAAATGTGGTCCAGCGCGCGGTTTTTGACAAGCTGCTGCGTGCCGTACTCAAGCCCGAACCTGCGGATGCTTTTGTGATTGCGGTTCCGACGCCATTTAATGACGATTACACCGGTGATTTAACCTACATCCGTGCTGCCGCTGAAGCCTTAGCGCCGGTTTTAGCTGCCGGTAATTTGGTGATTCTGGAGTCTACGTCTCCCGTTGGGACTACGGAACAACTCGAAAGTTGGTTGGCGGCGGCCCGCCCTGACCTCACCTTCCCTTCTACCGCTGGTGATGCCGCCGACGTGCAACTGGCGTATTGCCCAGAGCGCGTGCTACCCGGCAATGTCATGCATGAACTCATTCAGAATGATCGCGTGGTCGGCGGCTTGTCGCCACGCGCCAGCCAAATGGCTGCCGATTTGTATCGCATCTTCTTGCGTGGCGATTGTCTGTTGACCAATGCTCGCACTGCAGAAATGGCAAAGCTGACCGAGAATAGCTTCCGCGACGTGAACATTGCTTTTGCCAATGAGCTGTCGTTGATTTGCGACAAACTCAACATCAACGTGTGGGAGTTGATTCGCTTGGCCAACCATCATCCACGCGTCAATATTCTGCAGCCTGGTCCAGGCGTTGGCGGTCACTGTATTGCGGTCGATCCTTGGTTTATTGTCAGTTCTGCGCCTGAACAAGCACGCTTAATTCGCACCGCCCGTGAAGTCAACGATTACAAACCGGAATGGGTGTATGAGCGTGTACAAACAACGGTTGCAGCGCTCGGTAACCCTGCCGATATCACGATTGCTTGCCTCGGCTTAGCATTTAAAGCCAACATTGATGACTTACGCGAGAGCCCCTCGCTGTCGATTGCGCGCCGGATTACCGCTGAGCACGCCGGCACAACGTTAGTGGTCGAGCCCAATATTGAGCACGATGCGAATCCCGTTGCCGGTGCCGAATTAACGGACTTAGATACGGCGCTAGCGCGCGCTCAAGTGATTGTATTGCTAGTGGATCACGAACCGTTCAAAGCCATTACTCGAGCACAATTGGAAGGCAAGCAGTGGGTGGATACTCGCGGCTTGATAGACGGCTAAGATGCTCCATATAGTTGCGACACAGGTCAAACACGGTCGCGGCGGCATTAGTACGGCGCTGGTTGGTTTTACCGAGTCACCGCAACTGCAAGCACATGGCTTTAACATCATTGAGTCACATGGCTCTGGCGGTCGCTGGCAGGCGTTCCGCCGCGCCGTGCGGCAAATCCGCACCGACGTCAAACCCGGTGATACCGTGTGGCTGCACTGTGGCCCGTGGCTATCGATGCTACGCAAGGGGTATCTGGCGCGCGTGGCAAAGCGGCAAGGTGCGCAAGTGCTGATCCACTTGCACTCACCACGCACCGAGAACTTGCTGAACGCGTGGTGGGGACGGTGCTTGTTGCGCTGGTTATTAAAACCTGCCGATCAGGTGATTGTATTGACTTCGTGGTGGCAGCAGCGGCTTGAACATGCATTGCCGCAGCTACAAAAACCGCTGACGGTTATCCCCAACCCATTAGGCAAGCAGTTTGAAAAGCTTGCCGCAGAGCCACTCCAGAACCATTCAACCGCGACCGTGACGATTCTAACCATGGCTCGGCTGGTGCCCGAAAAAGGCGTTGCCGATGTCATTCGAGCCATGCCGTCATTACCCGAAGCTTATCGACTCATTGTCGCCGGTGATGGTCCGCAACGATCAGAGTTAGAGCAGCTTAGCGAGCAACTGACCTGTTCAGACCGTGTGACCTTTGTCGGT
>DASSWH010000098.1:0-11676 GCA_035705175.1 Pseudidiomarina sp. | reverse complement strand
ATGTCCTGCGCAACTTGCCATTGTTATGTTGATCCGGCTTGGACCGATAAAATACCTGAGCCAAGCGAACTTGAAGAAGACATGCTGGGCATGGTTATTGAACCAAAAGAAAATAGTCGTCTGAGCTGTCAGATCGAGATGACCGAAGCTCTCGATGGTATTGTCGTGCGGTTGCCGCGCTCGCAGTACTAACGGGTCTTTTAGATAGACTGAACGGCGACAAACACTTCGTCCCGATACCCGGTAATGACGCGTTGTAACCCAGCAAGTTCATCATCGAGTTCGGGATCACCACTGTCGACCAATAAAGGTCTACCGCCGAGAGCGTGCAATTTACGTTTCGTTGCGACCACCCAAATATGCTCTCGTCCAATGGCTCGAATCACCGCAGGACTCAGTTGTTGATTGCCACGCCCCAATAAATGTCCCTGGCCGCCAATCATCGTAATCACTAGATCAGCGCCGCCATAAGCCTCAATCAACTCAAGTAGCTGATGAGCGGTCACATCAGCAGCAATCACCTCACCACGATAGATGACATCGACGCCGAGCAATGTGTTGGGAAGCCCTAATTCTTGCATAATGAAATCGACTGTAGAACCGGAGCCCATAATCGTTAATCGGTCTGGATCCATTCGTTCGATCACTTCCGCAGCAATATCTGCTAAGACAAGTTCATCGCTTTCCTTGCCACCCATCTTGACGGCTTGCACATAACGTAGTTCAGCAGGCACAAGTAATTCCCCGAATCGACGCGCACGGACTGTGCCTCGTTGAAAGGCTTCCTCATCAATATCCATGACATCAGCATGAATCACGCTGGTCAGCTTTCCAGTCAACAAATCAAGAATGACATGGCCAGCTGCTCGCGGGCTAATGGCATACACTCCGGAATGAATCTTTACGCCAGCAGGTATACCCAGAACCGGTCGATCATCCGGATAACATGCTGCGACATCACGCGCAGTACCATCACCGCCGACAAAGACCAACAAATCAATATCTGAACGTTCGGCAAGAAGTTGCACCAGTGCACGAGTATCTGCTGCGGTTGAGTGTGTCGTCTCAGCTTGATAGATAACTTCTACTTGTGCGCTGATACTGGTGGCAACATTTTCGCCCAACTCACCAGCGGCAGTCACAAATTTAAGCAACCGCCCTTGCTCACCAAGTTGTCGCAACGCCTGCGTTGCTCGCCGTTGAGCCTGAGGCTCAGCCCCAAGCGCTAGCGCACGTTCCTTGGTACCTTCAGCATCGCTTCCTTTAAAGCCCACACTACCGCCCAGTCCGGCAACTGGATTAATGATCAAACCGATGGTAAATGCTTTAGACATCATCAAGCTCTCGTATCGACTCAGCGATGCAGACCGGCGGCCACGGCTGCTCGTAGTATTGACAAAGTGCCTTAGCAAAACACTCAGCACGCTCCGGTAAGCCCTGCTCAAAAAAGTGGAGTAACTGTATCCACACAGCTTTAGTGAACGCCTGCCGGTCGACCTCAATACCACTCAAATTATCGACACTGACTTGAAATGGGACTCCGGCACACAATGAAAACAGCCATTCTAATGCCTGCGGCTTACATTCCACTCGCTCAAACTCCGCTTGCTGTTGCGCGTCCCTGCCGTCAGGTTCATACCAATAACCATAATCGAATTGTTTTCGTCGTTGGCTACCTGCAATACACCAATGCGCTATTTCATGAAGTGCGGACGCAAAAAAGCCATGCGCGAAAACCACTTCTGCCATACGTTCCGTCGTGGCGGGTTGATAGTAAGGTTCCTCCTCACCCGCGACCAAACGCGTGCGATACGACCGCGCGAAACATTCAGCAAACAATTCAATCAGTTGGGAGTAATGGTGTTGCACAGCTTATCGTTCAATATCCGGAAATGAATGCGCTACATCAGCGTTTTGAGCGCGATGGCGTAACCAATGATCCATCACCACCAGTGCCACCATCGCTTCCGCAACCGGCACTCCACGGATACCCACACACGGATCATGACGCCCACGGGTGACGATTTCTTGGATCTCGCCCTGCGTATCTATGGTGGTACCAGGAATCGTAATGCTCGATGTCGGTTTGAACGCTAACTCCATGCGTAACGACTGCCCCGTGCTAATGCCACCCAAAGTGCCACCCGCATGATTACTGGTAAATCCAGTCGGAGTAAGTGGATCGCGATGCTCACTACCACGTTGCTCAGCAACCGCAAAACCATCGCCAATAGCTACTGCCTTCACGGCATTGATACTCATCAGTGCTTTTGCAAGGTCCGCATCGAGACGATCAAAGACCGGTTCACCGAGTCCAACTGGCACACCCGTTGCCTCAACCAAAACGCGAGCACCCACCGAGTCCCCTTCTTTTTTTAACGCCCGCATAAATTCATCACAGGCAGTCGCCATAGTCGCATCAGGACAGAAAAATGGATTTTCAGAGGTTTGGGACCAATCGAACGTCGAGGCATCCGGATCGGTATGATAGGAACCTATTTGTACAACACCTGCGCGAATCATCACGCCGTGCTGGGCAAGCCATTGCATGGCTATGGCGCCAGCAGCAACGCGCATTGCCGTTTCACGGGCTGAGGAGCGACCACCGCCTCGATAATCTCGATGACCATACTTATGCGCATAAGTATAGTCCGCATGACCGGGACGAAAGAGATCTTTGATAGCCCCATAGTCTTGGCTGCGTTGATCGCTGTTATGAATCAATAGGCCAATAGGTGCACCCGTAGTCTTACCTTCAAATACACCTGATAAAACGTGCACAGAATCAGCTTCACGACGCGCGGTCGTAAAACGATTTTGGCCAGGTTTACGACGATCAAGTTGCCGTTGAATTTCCTCAACCGAAAGCTCAAGGCCTGGTGGACACCCATCCACGATGGCGCCAATGGCGGCACCATGGCTTTCACCAAATGTGGTGACGCGAAATAATTCACCAAAACTATTACCGGCCATGTGTCATCCTATCGTTAAAATTCGTACTGGTGTTCGAGCAATGTTGCACGGGACAGCACAAATACACCATCGCCGCCGAAATCAAACTCGACCCATTCGAATGGCACTTGCGGAAAGGCGGTTTGCAGCGCGAGCATCGAATTGCCGACTTCACACACCAAGACGCCATGTTCCGTCAGATGATCAGGAGCTTCGCGTAAAATGGTGCGGACCAAATCTAACCCATCTTCACCAGCAGCCAGTCCCAACTCGGGTTCATGGTGGAACTCGGCAGGTAAATCGGCCATGTCGTCTGCATCAACGTACGGTGGATTGGTCACAATTAAATCATACCGTTCGCCACGCACGGTCTCATAAAGATCAGATAATAACGGAATGACGCGTCCTTCGAGTTGATGTAATTCAATATTCTGCTCCGCCACCGCCAGTGCGTCGGGTGAGATATCGAGCGCATCCACTTCAGCTTCTGGAAAGGCATAAGCGCAAGCAATCGCAATGCAACCGCTTCCAGTGCATAGATCGAGAATGCGCTGAACCGGCGGTGCCAACCACGGCTCGAAGGCTTTCTCAATGAGTTCAGCAATCGGTGACCGTGGGACTAGCACACGTTCATCAACAATGAACGGTAGCCCAGCAAACCATGCTTTACCGATTAGATATGCGGCGGGCTTACGACTGTGAATCCGTTCTTCAATCAATGCAACGAAACGAGCTTGTTCACCCGAAGTTAAACGAGCGTCGCGAAAATGCTCAAGCTGCTCAAAGTCGAGTTCCAAGGTATGGCTCAGTAATAATTTCGCCTCGCTATATGCGTTATCCGTCCCGTGACCAAAGAATACATCAGCGCTTTGCAGCGTAGTCACGCCCCAACGCAAATGATCGAGAATAGATCTTAGGTTTTTTACTGCTTCGGTGGCGTTACTCAATCCCACTTTACTCCCCGTCTACGTACTGAAATAGGAGGTATCAGCACAAATCGTTCATTGCGGTTCTCTATCGCTATAAGATAACCTAAACTGACGATTCACGCATTACTTGAAACTAGATTCCCAACAGAAAATCAGATGAGAACGAAGCGCATGAGCAGTGGTACTGATGACGACGACAAAGCACTTTTTCGTGATGCAGTTCAGGTTGATAAACGCATTCGTCACGACACTATTGAGACCGCTCCACGTAAAAAGTCCCAACTCCAACGCCGCTCGGAACGTCATGGACGGCAGCAGCAAACCGCTGAATTCGAATTCTCTACCCATTATCAGGCACACTTCCCTGCGGGCCCACTTCGGTTCGTTGCGGATGGTCAATCCCCCTACTTAGCAAAACAACTGCGCCGCGGGGACTATAGTCCTGAACTCATGCTTGATTTACACGGTTTGACCCAAGCACAAGCGCGCTCAGAATTAGTTGCCATGATTCGCGCAGCGCAGCGCCAACACATTGATTGTTGTGCGATCATGCATGGCCATGGGAAAGGAATATTGCGAGAAAATCTACCGCATTGGTTAGTCCAACATCCCGCCGTTCGGGCATTTCACCAGGCACCTGCGGAATGGGGCGGTGACGCAGCTATTTTAGTATTGATTCAACACCACTTCACGCAACACCAAGAGTAGCCAATCAGGTCAAGATGGTCTCAGGTACTATAAGTCTCTTAAACGTGCCTCGTTGCATTGCTAAGTCAAGTTCAAATTCAGCAATGCTGGCGGTTGGAAAGACGATGGGTTGCTTTGTCTGATCAAGTACACTTACCAAATAGCTCACGAAGGGCATATGCGAAACCAGTGCGATCTGTGTGGCCCGAGAGTGATGCGCCGCAAGTTCAGCAAATAACCAATCAATGAAATGTTTAAGATCGCCATCTGGTGTTGCGTCCGTGGATTCCGATTGCTGTTTTACCGCGCAATATTGAGCAACAATCGCTGCCGTTTGGCGCGCACGAATATATGGACTTGCAATCAACCAATCCAACCCTTGTGCACCTTGCTGTTGCAAATGTTTGCATAGCCACTTGCTATTCACCGTCACCTCGGCTTGCCCGAGACCACTCAAAGGGCGTATCGCGTCCGCATTCAGGGCTTGAGCGGGAACTGCATCACCATGTCGAATCACGTAGAACTTCATCGACGCCGACCGCCCGTTACTGGATCTGCCCGTCCATCATCGACGGCCTGCTCTGCCCGCTTGCGTCTTACCGCTTTGGGGTCAGCAATCAGGGGGCGATAGATTTCTATGCGATCGCCCTCTCGCGGACAATGGTCAAGCTTCACCGTCTTACTCCAAATCCCAACTTTTTGCTCGTTAAGATCAATCTCCGGAAAAACTGCGCAAATTCCAGACTGAACAATACATTCCTTCACGGTGGTAGCCGCGGCAACTCGTACCGGAATAATTTGTTGACGTTCTGGTGCGGCATACGCAACTTCAATGTGAATGTGGTCACGACTCATGACGATGGAGTTCCATAAACCTGCCGAGCGCGTTGAACAAAGGCATCGACCATACGACTTTGTAATTCATTGAAAATTCGGCCAAAAGCCATGCCAAGTAAACGGTTCGCAAATTCAAAATCTAGCTTTAATATAATTTTACAGGCATCCTCGTTGATGCGTTCGAACTGCCAGCCACCACGCAAGTAATGGAAGGGACCGTCAACAAGTTCCATCGCTATCTGGTGTGGATAGTCACCACGATTTCGGGTACTAAAGTTTTTACTAATACCGGCTTTACTAATTTGTAGTCGGGCAACTTTGGAGCTCTCTGTCTCTTCGATTACCTCAGCTCTCACACAACCCGGCACGAACTCCGGATAAGCAAGAATATCATCAACTAGCGCATACATCTGGGCATCGCTATAGGGCACTAACGCGCTACGCTCAATTGTCGGCATGAAAATCTATTGTCCTTGTGTACATCATCCATGGCCACGTCAAAAGTCAGCAATGAACTGTATTTTTTTCGACCACTTAAAATTGTTGCGGATCATAACCTACTTCGCAGTTCGGATCATCTGCATGGAAACGATTTTAATTTAGCGCGCCTTGCGTATAATACGCGCCATGAACAAACCTAAAGCATCTGCCAATACAGGAACCATAGCGCTCAATAAAAAGGCGCGCCATGAGTATTTCCTCGAAGACAAATTTGAAGCCGGTATTGAATTGCAAGGCTGGGAAGTGAAAAGCATCCGCGCCGGCAAAGTCAATATTGCGGACACTTATGTTGTCATTCGAAATAGCGAAGCCTACCTACTCGGCTCGCAAATACAACCTTTGCTATCCGCATCATCGCACGTCGTTTGTGATTCCGAGCGCTCGCGCAAACTGCTGCTAAAACGCCGTGAATTAGACAAATTGATTGGCGCCAGTGAACGCGAAGGCTACTCGATTGTGGCTACAGCAATGTATTGGAAACGCCACTTGGTTAAACTAGAAATCCATTTGGCGAAAGGTAAGAAAGCGCACGATAAACGCGATACTGTCAAAGAACGCGATTGGCAGCGCCAGAAAGAACGAATCATGAAACACAAAGTGGGCTAAACGACAGGTTGGCTAGACAAGTTAATCACCCGAAGCGATTGACTCTGCTCCCCAACCTAAGTATCTTCTGTACAAGTAAATAAAGTGAACAGTGAATAGTGAATAGTAAACTCCTAAAAAACCACTGTTTTCTGTTATCTATTCACTGTTCACTATTTACCATTCTCGAATAAGAGGTCTTATGTTGACAGTCATGAACGCAAACAACTGGTGGTGGCACTTCCCGACATAGCGGGTGGTGAGTTTGTGCGTTGACTACAACAAAGTAGACGTCAGAATTCCAGAAAACCCGCTCCTTGAGCGGGTTTTTTTATGGTCGCGAAACATAATTCAGTGAGACACTGTGCATGAGCATGATATTTGAACAACAGTTGGGACACGTCACAACATTGCAGATTCAGCTGCCTTATCAAGCAGATACTTTAGCGCTGTTTCAGCGAGTCTGTGGGCACTATCCGCACACCATGCTATTGGATTCAGCGGAAGTGAATTCGAAACGTAGCCTGAAAAGCTTAGTTATGGTCACTGCTGCGCTGCAGATAACTTGTCAGCAGCAAACCATTCGTGTCAAAGCACTGACGAATAATGGTCAACAGTTATTACCCTGGTTGGCCGCTGAGCTGCAGCACGACTCCTTTGCAATCGAGCAAACGACAACCGAATTAACCGTATTTGTGACCCCAGCAGCCACCACGCTTGATGAAGATTCACGGCTGCGTGCTCACGCTAACGATGAGCCATTGCGCATCTTGCAGAAACGTCTCCAGCAGACCCAGCCGCATCCGTTAGGTATTTTTCTGGGAGGCGTTTTCGCTTACGACTATGTCGCATCATTTGAGCAATTGCCCGATGTTCCAAACGGCGATAACGATTGCCCCGACTATCAATTCTACCTCGCCGAAACCTTGGTGGTTGTCGATCATCAAGCGAAAACGACCGAGTTACTGGCCAATCTAATCAGTGGGCCAGAGTGCGAATCCTATTACGCAACACTCACCGATCAAGTCGGTAAAATCGCCGCGGCATGCCAATTGCCGCCCGTGCAGAGTTCTAAGAAGACTGCCACTGAGGCTACTGTAGCGCTCACGGCCACACCATCGGCAGAGATATTCGCGCAACAAGTCACCCAATTGAAAGAACACATTTTAGCTGGGGATATATTTCAAGTCGTGCCATCGCGGCGGTTTCAATTAGATTGCTCGGATGCCCTCGCTGCTTATGCAGAATTAAAACGCAGTAACCCATCACCCTACATGTTTTTCCTGCGTACTGAACAGTTTGAACTCTTTGGTGCATCACCAGAATCCGCTCTGAAATACACGGCTGCTAACAATCAAGTCGAACTCTATCCAATTGCCGGCACGCGGCCACGCGGTAAACATGCTGACGGCTCCATTCATGAGGATCTCGATAGTCGCCTTGAACTCGATCTTCGCCTGGATCAAAAAGAGCTCGCCGAGCATATGATGTTGGTCGATTTAGCCCGCAATGATCTAGCTCGAATTGCTACGCCGGGAACGCGCTATGTCGCTGATTTGCTGCAAGTCGATCGCTATTCACATGTGATGCATTTGGTTTCGCGGGTGGTCGCACAGCTCGCGCCTGATTTAGATGCATTACATGCTTACCGTGCATGTATGAATATGGGCACTTTAGTCGGTGCCCCCAAACTCAGCGCTGCGCGTCTCATTCGCCACGTCGAACAACAACGTCGGGGCAGTTATGGGGGTGCGGTCGGCTACCTTGCCGGCAATGGTGACATGGATACCTGTATTGTCATCCGCTCCGCCTTTGTTCAATACGGTCGCGCAACCGTGCAAGCGGGTGCTGGTGTGGTGTACGACTCGGTAGCGAGCGCGGAGGTGGCGGAGACCGAAGCCAAAGCGCAGGCGGTGATTCGCGCCATTCAGACGGCTATGGCACGTGGAGACCAATCATGAATACGATACGCAACCAGCAACCCAGTCGCATTGTCTTCATCGATAATTTTGACTCCTTTACTTACAACTTAGTCGACGAAATGCGATTACTTGGCTATCCATTGGTGGTCTACCGCAATAATGTTCCCGCTGCGACCATTTTGGCGGCGATGGCAGCCTATTCAGGGCCCCAACTACTGTGTCTGTCACCTGGCCCCGGGCATCCGCGGGAGGCGGGTAATGTGCTCGAAATGATTCAAGGCGCAGCTCAACAAGACTATCCCGTCTTGGGAATTTGCCTCGGCTTTCAGGCGTTATGGGAAGCGAGTGGTGGCGTGGTAAAACGCTGTCACGAAACTCTGCATGGCAAACGTTCGCTACTGACTTGTCAGGAACACCCTATTTTTGCGGGATTACCCCATCCTATTGCAATCGCTCGATATCACTCACTGGCCGGTTTTCAGCAACCTAACAGTGTCGATGTTCTGGCCACGGTGAACGATATCCCGATGGCTGCGTACTTTCATGATTACCGCGCGTTGGGGTTACAGTTTCACCCGGAGTCTATCCTGAGTAGTTACGGTAGCCGACTGCTCAGCCAATGTGTTCAGTATCTATTTCAATTACATTCAACAGCGCAACTGACGGAGTAATTCGAGCGTGGAAATGATTAAACGTTTACTCGACGGTGAAATCTTATCAACGGCAGAGACGCAGCGCCTCTTTCAGCACTTAGTGAAAGGTGAGCTAACCGAAATTCAAATTGCCGGCATATTGACCGCGATGAAGTTACGGGGTGAACAACCGACCGAAATGGCCGGCGCAGCACAAGCTTTACGAGTGGCTGCGAAGCCCTTTGTTCGACCCGACCGACTGATTGTGGACAGCTGTGGAACCGGCGGTGATGGTAGTAATACCATTAATATCTCAACGACTGCCGCATTAGCCGCGGCCAGTATGGGATTGACCGTCGCCAAACACGGTAATCGTAGTGTGTCATCACGCTCTGGTTCAGCCGACGTGCTGGAGAGTCTGGGGCTATCCGTCACACAAGACCCCGCCATTGCTGCCGAGCAGTTGGACCGTTTCAATTTTTGCTTTTTGTTCGCGCCGCATTATCACCCCGGCATTCGTTATGCGATGCCAGTGCGACAAACTTTAAAGACGCGAACCCTTTTCAACTTGCTCGGACCGCTCGTGAATCCAGCTCGCCCCGACGTTCAGCAATTGGGAGTCTATGATCCGAACTGGTGCCGCCCCTTGGCCGAAACCCTACGGTTACTCGGTTGCCAACGCGCCATGGTGGTGCATGGATCGGGACTCGATGAAATGGCACTCCACGACTCAACCTTTGTGGTTGAACTCAAGGACGGTGAACTGCTCGAGTATGTACTGAACCCGGAAGATTTTGGGGTACAGCGAGCCGCCATTGCCGAACTTCGTGGCGGTGACGCTGATTTCAATGCGAAAGCATTACAGCAGGTGCTCGCAGGCACAGCCGCAGAGCCGCAGTTAAACGCTGTCGCCATGAGCGTTGCTGGCTTATTATATCTCGCCGACCGCTATGACAACTTCAGTGCGGCCACTGCAGCGGCTCGTGAGCATTTGTCCAGCGGTGCTGCATTGCACCATCTACAGCAATTACAGGAGTTTAATCGTGGCTGACACTATTCTGACGCGCATTGTCGCTGACCGTGTGAAGCGTCTCGAGAGCTTGTATCCAAGCTACGATATGGCCGCTCTGGAGAGCAGCTTAAGGCCAAGTCAACGTTCGCTCGCAGCGGCGTTGGCGACGCCGGCAAGCAGTTTCATTCTGGAATGCAAAAAAGCATCACCCTCGAAAGGATTGATTCGTTCGGATTTTCACCCGGTGCAAATGGCACAAACCTATGCGCGTTATGCAGCCGCTATTTCAGTGTTAACAGAACCGGATTACTTCCAAGGTGATTTCGCCTACCTAGCGGCGGTTAGTGCAGCTGTATCGATTCCTGTTTTGTGTAAAGATTTTATTGTTGATCCACGCCAAATTATACTTGCGCGTCATTTTGGTGCTGATGCGGTGTTATTGATGCTATCGATTTTATCGGACGAACAGTATCGTGAACTCGCCGAGCGTGCAGCAGCCTTAGAGCTGGATGTTTTGACGGAAGTCAGTACAACGGCAGAAATGCATCGAGCCAATGCGCTCGGTGCCAAAATTATCGGGATCAATAATCGGAACTTGCACGATCTAAGCATTGATCCCCAACGTAGTATTGAATTAAGTAAGCTTGCCCATGACCAAGCACTCGTGGTTGCTGAGTCGGGCTATCATACCGCAGCACAAATACAGGCAACGGCACCGTACGTCGATGGCTTTTTGGTCGGCAGTGCACTGTCCGCTCAGCCGAATCTGGATCAAGCCTGTCGTGAGCTAATTTATGGGCAACACAAAGTATGTGGACTTACGCAACCACAAGATGCCATGGTCGTTCGAGCAGCTGGTGCAGCCTTTGGTGGCTTAATTTTTGCCCCGAAGTCGCCCCGCGCGGTGACCTTAGACCAAGCTCAGACAATTGTTGCAACCGAACCAAGTCTTGAATTTGTCGGTGTCTTTGTCAATCGACCGGTCGCTGAGGTGGTCAACTACGCACAACAGCTGAAATTGCGAGCCGTGCAACTGCATGGCGATGAAGATCACGATTATATGACTGACTTAAGACAAGCGCTTCCGTCAACAACGCAAATTTGGCGCGCGTTGGGAATACGGAATGCACCCGTTCAGTTACCCACCCAAGCAGCAGTTGACGCATGGCTACTGGATAGCCCAGGCGGCGGGACTGGCGAATCCTTTGCTTGGCAGCATTTGGCAGACTTAACAGATACGCAACGCCAGCACTGCATTCTCGCTGGTGGACTAACCCAAGCGAACGCCAGTGCAGCACTGGCAACCGGTATTCAACGACTCGATTTCAATTCAGGAGTGGAGCGTGACCGCGGGCACAAAGACGCAGGTAAAATTATCGCCCTGTTTGCCCACTTACGACACTACGGACGCTCGATGACAAGAGGTATATCAGCATGACGACACAAACAGCAACAGCAGGTTTACGCCAGACTTATTCCGCTTATTTCGGTGATTTTGGTGGCCAATTTGTGCCAGAAATTCTTCTTCCTGCGTTAGACCAACTGGAGCAGGCATTTGTTGATGCTCAAGCTGACCCAGAATTTCATCGCGAATTCGCAGACTTATTGAAGAATTACTT
>DASSWH010000097.1:0-2539 GCA_035705175.1 Pseudidiomarina sp. | reverse complement strand
TCATGACTTTGACTTAATCGATATCGAAACGTTGCTGGAAGAGGCGGATGCCGATGCCAACGACGATGTTGAAGATAGGTATTCGACGGATGATGTGAAAGACGTTTTGGGTGAATCAAATGAGCCCGTCATGCCATCGGGAACAGATTTGGAAGATGATTTTGAACTGGGTAAGAGTCCAGCGACGCTGTTGGATTTAGCACAAGCCTATATCGAAATGGGTGAAATGGAAGATGCCCGGATCTTACTGAATAAAATTAAGCACTGCGGTGATGACGATATTGAACGTGAAGTTGCTCAATTGCTGCAGAATCTAGATGGTCCGTCCCATCGTTAAGCAGAGATTAATGCAGTACTCATGACCCACATTGAACCCGATCAAACTCTACCTGATCTGACTCGGCTGGCGCTTGGCGTTGAATACGACGGCAGCCAATTTTATGGCTGGCAACGTCAGCGTGAAGTCGTTTGTGTGCAGGAAGTATTGGAGCGTGCACTAAGTAAAGTTGCCAATAGCTCGATTGAGGTGACGTGTGCCGGACGTACTGATGCCGGTGTCCACGCCACCGGACAGGTCGTGCACTTTGATACGCCTGAGCCGCGAACGTTGGCCGCATGGACTATGGGGGTAAATAGTCATTTACCCGCGAGTGTCGCCGTGCGCTGGGCGCAGGTTGTTCCAGCAGAATTTAATGCACGCTTCAGTGCGACTGGGCGGCGCTATCGCTACATTATTGCCAACATGAAGCTACGACCGGGCTTTCTTCAATACGGTCTGAGTCATTATCATCAACCGCTGAATGCAGCCGCGATGCACCGTGCTGCGCAAGCCCTGCTAGGCGAAAATGACTTTACCTCGTTTCGTGCAGCACAGTGTCAAAGTAATACGCCCAACCGCTGTGTGACGCATATCGATGTGCGTCGGCATGGCCAATATGTTGTGGTTGATATTGCGGCAAATGCATTTCTTCACCACATGGTGCGTAATATCGTTGGCAGTTTGATTGAAGTTGGCGGAGGCGCGAAACCAGAGGTTTGGATCAGTGAGTTATTAGCGGCTCGCGACCGCAATATTGCCGCCGCCACGGCGAAGCCAAATGGACTGTATTTAGTGCAAGTTGACTATCCAGCTGCATTGGGTCTGCCGCAGTTGCCTCCGGGTCCGCTGTGGTTACCGGACTATCATCCGAGTGCCGATTAGTACAGGTACAGTCGAGTGCTTAGACCACTTTTTACTGCACTCATTGCTGTGGATGTGCTTTAATAAGAGCATTGAAACAATCAAAGCATCGTCAATTTTAACGATAACAACGGAATCATATGAGCTGGATTGAGCGTATTCTCGCGAAACCGAAAAGTGGTAAGCGCCGTAACATTCCTGAAGGTGTGTGGTCGAAATGCACCAGTTGTGATGCCATTTTGTATGGCGCCGACTTAGAACGTAGCTTGAATGTGTGTCCGAAATGTGACCATCACATGCGGATTGGTGGACGGCGTCGATTGGAAGCCTTTTTCGATACCGATACCATGACGGAGATTGGGGCAGAACTTGAGCCGCAAGACATCCTGAAGTTTCGTGACTCAAAAAAGTATAAAGATCGTATCACCGCAGCGCAAAAAGCGACTGGAGAGAAAGATGCGTTGATCGCCGGTAAGGGTAAGCTGAAGGGCATGCCGATTGTTGCGGTTGCGTTTGAATTCGAGTTTATGGGTGGTTCCATGGCCTCGGTTGTGGGCGCTCGGTTTGTCAAGGCGGCCGAAGTCTGTTTGCGCGAAAAGCTTCCGCTGGTGTGCTTTTCAGCGTCCGGTGGAGCGCGTATGCAAGAAGCATTATTGTCATTGATGCAGATGGCAAAAACCTCCGCCGCATTGGCGCGGATGAGCGAAGAGGGATTACCTTTTATTTCGGTGCTGACCGATCCAACGATGGGCGGCGTATCAGCTAGTTTGGCGATGCTTGGTGATTTAAACATTGCCGAACCAAAAGCATTGATTGGTTTTGCCGGTCCGCGGGTCATCGAACAAACGGTTCGTGAAACCTTGCCCGAAGGATTTCAACGCGCTGAATTTTTGGTCGAACATGGCGCGGTCGACATGATTGTCGATCGTCGGCAAATGCGAAATAAGATCTGTGCGTTACTCGCAAAGTTCCAAAAACTACCGGCAGTCGCCGACGAGATCTAAGGAGCTTTGTGTCAGCTTCACGTGTGACTCCACCGCCACCAACAGCCGGGCTTGATGCCTGGCTGTCTTATTTAGAAGCACTCCATCCGACCGCTATAGACATGGGGCTTGACCGCATTCGGCAAGTGGCTGATAAGCTCCAGCTCAGTGATCACAAACCACCTGTAATTACGGTTGCCGGCACCAATGGTAAAGGGTCCACGGTACGCTATGTGGAGACCATTCTGCGCTGTCAAGGCTATCGAACGGGTGTGTATATTTCTCCGCATATTCATCAGTATCGAGAGCGTGTACGAATTCAGGGGGAGTGGTTGGATAATGCTGATCATGTGGCCGCATTCCAAGCAATTGAGGC